>JAAXUU010000144.1 GCA_013335845.1 Actinomycetota bacterium | reverse complement strand
ACTGTAAGGATTCGACAGTGCCTATTGAATTTCTCCGGCGGCAGGTTTCAAGACGATTGCCAGGAAGGTACAGGGTTCTCCTCCGGTGGCGACCATACCGTGACCGCGGCCTGAATCGTAGAGTAGGGTGTCGCCGGGGTTTAGGTCCTCGATGTGGTCCTCATAAGCGAAGCGAAGGTGGCCGCTTAGGATGTAATCGAACTCCTGGCCTTCGTGCTCGGAAAGATGGATGGGTGCATCCTGCTCTTCCTCAAGATAGGGAGCTGTGACCAAAAATGGTTCGCAGAGTTTGTTCTTGAAATTAGGGGCTTTGTGCAGATACTCGAAGCCCGCGCGACGCTTGATGGAGAGTCCGTCATCTGCACGGACAAGGGAATAGCCGACAAGATGGGGGTTTTCTCCGGTGAGAAGGTCGATGACGTCGACACCCAGTTTATCGGCGCATTTGTAGAGGAATGTGAACGACAGATCGTGTTGACCGCTTTCCTGGGCGGCGTATTCCGCAACGCTGCGTCCGGTGGCGTCAGCCATCTCCTGCATCGTGATATCCATGTCTTCACGCAATGCTTGAATACGATGGGCGACTTCTTGTATGTTCGGCTCCATACCCGCACCTCCTGCGTTCAAAAGATAAGTTTTCTCATTATAGTCACCCTCTATTGTCTCTGTAAGTCGCTTGTATGTCAAAGGAAGCAAGCATCATGACGAAAGGGACAAAGGGTGCTATATTACATCGGGTAGCAGGTGTGTTGGATATCTGCCCATGGAACCGAAGGGAACATCGTGCAACAACCGACAACACTCTTCCCTCTACCGTCGCTGACCCTCATCACCGGTCATTACGGTTCGGGGAAAACGAACCTGTCGATGAACCTGGCGATCGATAGCGCACGGCAAGGACGCACTGTCACACTCGTCGATCTCGACCTCGTGAATCCCTATTTCAGGAGTTCGGACTACAAAGCTCTCCTTGAGGGTGAGGGGATTACCGTCGTCTCGCCGATCTTCGCCGGGACTACGCTCGATAACCCCAGCATCTCGGGTGCGATCTACGCGGTGATCGACGCGGCATCCGAGAACGGCAATTGCGTGATCATCGACGTCGGGGGTGACGATGTGGGGGCGACCGCGCTCGGTCGTTTCGCAAAGAACATCGAGGCGCAGGACCACCGTATGTACTATGTCATCAACCGCTACCGCAACCTCACGCAGACCCCGCAAGAGGCCGCAGCGCTTCTCCCTGAAATCGAGCGCAAATCGCACATGAAAGCGCACGGTGTCATCAACAACTCGCATCTACAGTACGAAACGACGGACGAGACGGTCGTCGATGCCCTTGGATTCGGTGAGGAGACGGCCGGACTTCTCGGCTTGCCCCTTGTGTGCACTACAATCCCCGAGACGCTCGTCCACGGAAAAACCGCCGCATCGACACTCACCGAAACGGTAAAGAACGGGTATGCTGTTTCGATACTCGTTCGTACTCCTTGGTAGCGCGCCGGCTTGGCGCGTTTCTAGTATGGCGACGGACAAGCTGTCTTTGAAACACATGCTGTTTCTCGTTTGGACGGCATTCGAGAAAGGTATAGACAATGCCAAAAATACTTGTTGATGAGTTCTATTGCAAAGGCTGTGGCCTGTGCGTCAGCGTGTGCCCGCAGGGCATCATCGAACTCGATATGGGCAAGATAACCGGCAAAGGTTATCACCCCGCACGCTTGACGGACGAGTCGAAATGCACCGGCTGCACATCATGCGCGCTTATGTGCCCCGATGTCGCGATCACGGTTGAGAGGTAATGCCATGTCAGAGAAAGTATTGATGAAGGGGAACGAAGCCCTTGCCGAATCCGCCATTCGCGCGGGATGTAGGTATTTCTTCGGCTATCCCATCACGCCGCAAACCGAGCTGGCCGCTTACATGGCCAAACGCATGCCCAAAGAGAACGGCGTCTATCTGCAAGCCGAGAGCGAAGTCGCAGCCATAAACATGGTCTACGGTGCCGCTGCGACGGGGGCTCGCACGATGACGTCCTCCAGTTCCCCCGGCATCTCCCTGAAGGCCGAGGGGATCTCCTACCTCGTCGGCGCCGACCTGCCGGCCGTTATCATCAACGTCCAGCGTGGAGGTCCGGGCCTCGGCGGTATCCAGCCGTCCCAATCGGATTACTGGCAGGCAACCCGTGCTATGGGACATGGCGACTCGCACTTGGTCGTCTACGCTCCCTCGACAGTTCAGGAAATGGCAGACTACGTCTATCATGCTTTCGACATCGCCGACAAGTACCGTACGCCTGTCATGATACTGGCCGACGGTATGCTCGGACAGATGATGGAGCCCGTCGTGCTCCCTGAGCGCAAGACCGAATTCATCGAGAAGCCCTGGGCTGCCTGTGGGCACGACAACAAGCGCCCTCACAACGTGGTGAACTCGCTGTATCTGATGGCGGATGACCTCGAGCGTCTCAATATCGAGCGTTTCGAGCGCTATGCGGAAATCAAGGCGACCGAGCAGAGAAGCGAATCGTTCCTTTGCGACGATGCGGAAATCGTCGTAGTAGCCTTCGGTGCAAGCGCCCGTATCGCCCGAACAGCAGTCAAGAGAGCCCGCGAAAATGGTATCAAGGTGGGTCTTATCCGCCCGATCTCGTTGTGGCCTTTCCCTGAAAGGGCGATCGAGAGGACGATGGACACCGCGAAAGCGTATCTGTCGGTCGAGATGAACATGGGCCAGATGGTCGATGACGTCCGCCTCGTAGTGAATGGCCGTCGACCTGTCGAATTCTTCGGTCATACCGGAGGCGTCATCCCGACACCGGTCGAAGTTTATATCCAAATAGAGAATCTCGCAGAGAAGGTAGGTGCATAAGATGGCTGAGAAAAGCAATATACTCTTCGAACGCCCCGAGGCTTTGCTGCCTGTGCAGAACACCTACTGTCCCGGTTGCGCACATGGAATCGTGAACCGCTTGGTAGCCGAAGCTATCGACGCTCTCGGCATCGAGGGCAAGACGATAGGTATCGCTCCTGTCGGTTGCTCGGTCACATCCTACAATTTCTACGCATGCGATATGATCCAAGCAGCACACGGACGTGCCCCCGCGGTCGCGACCGGCGTCAAGCGCGTGCTTCCCGACCACGTGGTATTCTCGTACCAAGGCGACGGCGACCTCGCGAGTATCGGTATGGCCGAGACGGTCCATGCGGCTACGCGTGGCGAGAAGATCACCGTGATCTTCATCAACAATGCGATCTACGGCATGACGGGTGGCCAGATGGCCCCGACCAGTCTGCCCAATCAGACCACACAGACGAGCCCCTATGGCCGCGACGTCACAACGGCGGGTTTCCCCATCCGCGTCTGCGAACTTCTATCGACGCTCGACGGTGTCGCCTATGCAGAACGCGTTACGGTGGACACTCCCAAGAACGTCCGTAAGGCGAAGAAGGCTATCGAGAAGGCGTTCACCTACCAGATCGATGGCGTCGGTTACTCCATCATCGAAGTGGTGGCGACCTGTCCTACCAACTGGGGTTTCACTCCGCAAGGTGCCTTCCACTGGATGCGCGACAACATGCTTCCTTATTACCCGCTTGGCGTCTACAAGGATGTCAAAGCCGATGGCTACAAGGATATCTACGAAGCCGCTGCAGCGCGTGCGGCTGAATGTCCTCTAGTGAACAAGGAGGGTGATCGATAATGCCAAAGACCCATAACATCATCCTCGCCGGCTTCGGCGGGCAGGGCGTCCTCTTCGCGGGAAAACTCATCGCTACGGCAGGCCTGATCGAGGACCGCGAGCTTTCATGGTTGCCTTCGTATGGTCCCGAGATGCGCGGCGGTACTGCGAACTGCAGCGTCTGTCTCTCCGATGAGCCCATCGGGTCGCCGCTCGTTCTCGAGCCCGATGCGCTGCTCGTTATGAACCAGCCCTCGTTCGATAAGTTCATCGAAACGGTCGCAAAAGGCGGAGTCGTCATCGCGGATTCGACTATGATCCCCAAAATCACAATGCCCTTCGATGTTTCGGTGTACACGATTCCCGCGACGCAGCTGTCTGAGGAGCATGACCTCAAGGGACTTGCCAACATCATCATGTTGGGGAAGCTTTTCAAGGAGATCGATTTCTGCAGCGCGGAGACACTCGATGCAGCTTTGGTGAAATGCATTCCTGCTAAGAAGCAGCACTTGCTCGAACCCAATCGCAAAGCTCTTGCATTGGGGATGGACTACTAAAGAGGGGGCGCAATGGTCACTGAGTTTTCTGAAATCGGACTTCGGATCAAAGGACTTCGTGAGGCCTGCGATGTCTCGAGCGAGGCGATGGCACGCGAACTGGGCGTCGATGTCGCGACCTACAACAGTTGGGAAGAGAGCGGCAGGGACGTTCCCATCTCGGCCATCTATCACATGGCGAGTAAGTTCGGTGTCGAGTTCACGGAGATCCTGACGGGAACGGCCGCCAAACTCGATACCTATCAAGTAGTCCGTGCCGGAGAAGGCCGCCACGACGCTGTACCTGCGCGCGTGCATGATGATGGCGGCCGACATGGTGGCCCGGAGGCGCGGACTCAACTCCCTGGTGACCGGCGAGAGCCTCGGACAGGTCGCCAGCCAGACGGCAGAGAACATGCGCTTCACCGCTTCGTTCACCGACCTGCCGGTGCTCAGGCCCCTCGTCGGCACCGACAAGGAAGACACGATCCTGACCGCCCGCGCCATCGGGACCTACGAGACCTCGATACTGCCCTACGAGGATTGCTGCGTGCTGTTCTCGCCAAGGCACCCGTTGCTCAA
>JAAXUU010000011.1 GCA_013335845.1 Actinomycetota bacterium | reverse complement strand
CGATGCCATGCCTGCGGCGCCAACGGTCGATGCATACAGCGACGAAGATATTCCGTTTTAGAAACCCGTAAACGCCGGCGATCGCCGGCAGAACTGTACATCGCAATTTTTGCGAAGGAGGATAGTATGGCCGAATTTACCCGCCAACCACGTCGTAGATATTGTCAATTCTGCAAAGAAGAAACGGCATTCATCGACTACAAAGATACACAGATGTTGCGCAAGTACATAACCGACCGTGGCAAGATCAAGCCTCGTCGTGTAACCGGTACCTGCACCCAGCATCAGCGTGAGCTCGCAGTCGCTATTAAGCGTGCCCGTGAAATGGCACTTGTCCCTTATACCGTTCCGGTTGTAAGTGGACGTGTCGATCGCAAGAGCCGTTCATAGCGTATGCTCTCAGATCAGCCGACAAACCCCGGTTTAACCGACAAGATGCCCGTCTCGTCTTCTTACACTGCGAGACCATTGACGCTCTATGTGTTCGCTTGCGTGCTCGGTTCCGTTGCAGTTCCACTTTTTGCCTTCGTGGGAGTCTTTCTCACGGCATATGGTGCTGCGGTTCTGATGAGTAAGAAGAAGACGCTACTCGCGTTCGTTTCGGTAGCGGTTGGGTCTCTCGGTTGGTTCGTCTATGATCCTGCAACGGGTGTCTATGCCTTGCTTCTGAGTCTGATAACGGTGTTTTTCGCCCGTCTCATACCCAAGCGCTTCGGTCAAGGTACTTGGTTTGCAGGACTGCTGTCGATGACAGCTTCCCTACTCGCACTCGACGCCGTTACGGCGTTGCTTGAGGGTACGACCATTTGGGGGAAGATGGCAGCAGTGAGCAGCGAAGTCATGCGCATGATCACAGCAGCCGGGACGATTCCGGCGGAAAGTGTCCTCGCGATGAAGAATGCGGTCGACACGGTTTCGATGCTGTGGCCGGCGTTCTACTTCATACAGGCCATGCTGTACATGGTGATTCTGACAGTGGCGGCGCGGATCGCATACCGTCGTCATTATGAGGGGTTCGCTCCCTCCGGTCTCGCCGAAGTCGACATGACGATACACATTGTGTGGCCGCTTATCCTCGGTCTACTCTGCGTGGCAGCATCATACCTGTCGTTCGAATATGCAGAGTACGCTCAGCTAGCTGGGTATAACCTGTTGGCATGCTCGGTTGCTCTGTTCTTGATTCAAGGGCTTGCGGTTATCGCATACCTTATGGAAAAGGCGAAGCTCAGCATGGTGGTCAAGGTGATAGTGATCGTCCTGGCTCTCCAAATGGAACTCATGTTCTTTGCGCCATCGATCATCGGGATAATGGATTTCTGGGTCAATTTCAGAAAACTTCCCCGCGAAGCACCATCCGAACCACTTCCAAGCAGTTAGCGCATCACATTCGCGGTCATAACCAGCGATACTTGGATAAGATGTCCAAGACGTATTGAAGGAGTAATAATGAAAGTCATTCTGTTAGAGGAAGTGAAAGGTAAGGGAGGCGAAGGTGACGTCGTTGATGTCGCCCAAGGATTCGCTGTCAATTATCTTTTGCCGCGTGGTCTTGCTGTAGCAGCAAACCGAGGCAACCTCAAGCAGCTCGAGCAGCGCAAGCATAATATCGAGAAGCGAGAGCTTGCCCGCACCACCGACGCCGCCACAATTCTTGCGGCGCTCGAGGGTAAAAAAATAATCGTTCCCGCCAAGGTCGGCGAGGAAGGTCAGCTCTTTGGTTCCATCACCAACGTCATGATCGCGCAAGCAATCAGCGACCAGGTCGGTGTAACCATCGAACGCAAGAAAATCGATCTTCCTAAGGTCATCAAGGCTGCCGGCGAGCACGAGATCACAGTAGCGATCTATCGTGACTCCAAGGCGACCGTCGTCATCAAAGTCGTGGACGAGAAGTCGTATGCGGTTGCGAAAGA
This sequence comes from Actinomycetota bacterium, assembly GCA_013335845.1. Classification (GTDB taxonomy): domain Bacteria; phylum Actinomycetota; class Coriobacteriia; order Coriobacteriales; family RUG844; genus JAAXUU01. The sequence goes on along the minus strand of JAAXUU010000011.1, from coordinate 11,726 downwards.
GGCTAAAGTCGAAGAAGTTGTCGAGACAGCTGAAGAGACCGAGATCGTCGAAGAGGCTGCCGAGTAGATCGTATCTACCCGTACTGTTTCTTTGCGAAAGAAAATCACAGACTCCGGCGCCTGCACGAGCGCAAGTTACGTGCAGCTCCGGAGTTTTGTATGCCGGGATGCAGCCACGGCGTGTGTCTAGGAACGAAAGAGAAGGTCCTTGAAACTGTCGATAAAGCAATCAGCCGTTTCTTTGAGTGCTTCGATTTCTTGATGGCCGCTGTCGTCGCGGACTCCGACAGCGAGCATGCCGCCGCGCTTGGCGCTTTGGATGCCCGGCAGGATGTCTTCGAACACGACGCATTGCTGCGGGACAAGCCCCATTCGCTTTGCTGCAAGCAGATAGATATCGGGCTCACGTTTGTCCCTTTCAACCTCACATCCGCAGACGAGGGCATCGAAAAGGTCGAGTGCCTTATTGTTTTCAAGGGCCGCCTGTAACAACGGGGGGCTCAGGGTTGTCGCCACGGAGATCTTGTTGTCTCGTTCGCGTAGTGCTTCGATGTATTCACGGGCATGCGGTTTGAAGAAAACGCCGGAGGAATAATGGTCCAGTGCCAGTTCGTTCCATTCGTCCATGATGTCTTCCGGGGAGTCATCGAGTGAGAAGCAATCGATGACAAAAGCAGCAGCTCGATCGAAGCCGAGCATCGACAGCTTCCTACCGTAGTCTTCGGGCGGGGTGAGGTTCCTCCGCGCCAGGAATTGCATATCGACCCAATACCATACGTTCATGGAGTCTGCGATGGTTCCGTCGAAATCGAAGATCTTGCCTTTGCAGGAATCGAGTTTCAGGAAAAAATCAGATGTATGAAGAGCTGTCATGTAGGTCCTTCTCATGGCGGCGTGTGTATATCACAAGACGAACTTCGGCTCGTCGTGATCGCAATTGTATTTGCTTTGGAAAGTATGAGCCTTTTCTTCGCGTCTGTACGATTCGGTTATCATAAGTTTGATGAATGGTCGCTATTCCAAACCGTCGAGAATCGCATTGGGGAAATCTCTCCCAAATCTGTGGAAACTGTGGATAACCGGAGTCCTGTACTGATAAAGAGGATAGGAGCGGTGGACAAGTCCGAGGGTTTGAAAAAGACGTGAAAAATCGATAGACAGTAACGTGAAATAATGCGTTATCATCGGTGTGTTTTGTAATCAGGCTGTATTTTTGTCTCCTGTGCCCCGCATACTGTACGTAGGAACTCCATGTATATCATGGGCGAGATAGTTGAATGTCGAAAGGGAAAGCATGGCTGAGCGCGACCACATAGTAAATCTGACCCCTACTCAAAAAGAGCGGGCAATGCCGCAGAACCTCGATGCCGAGCGCGCTGTTCTAGCCGCTATGATTTTGAGTCCGGCCATCGTGGAAGAGCTTCTTTCGAAAATCAAGAATTCTTCGGTTTTTTATCGTCCCGCGCATCAGAAGATATATGAGTCGATCCTCGATCTTTACGAGAAGAGTGTTCCCATCGACCAACTCTCACTCGCGGATCGCTTGGCGGCGCGTGGTGAACTCGAAGTGGTCGGCGGGAAACCTTACATAATCGAGTTGGCGAACAACTCCTTCGCATTGGCTAACTGGGCGACGCATGCGGAAATCGTGAACCGCACCGCTCTGCTGCGCGATCTCATCGCCGCTTCAACGCAGATCACGGCTATGAGTTATGACGCACCGGACGATATCGATGAAGTGGTCGAAGAAGCTGAGAAGCTTATTTTCAAAGTCACAGAGAAGCGTGTTTCCCAGGGATTCGTGAAGATAGACCAACTCATGATGAACTCCTTCAAGACATTGCGGGAGTTGGCCGAACAGAAGACGCACATCGTCGGTATCCCTACAGGATTTACCGAATTGGATAAACTTCTCGCAGGATTACGCGGTGGAAGCCTTACGGTACTGGCTGCTAGGCCTGGTGTTGGGAAGACCGCATTCATCCTCAACCTCGCCGTGAATGCAGCGAAGCAGGGGGTTTCGGTCGCAGTCTTCTCTCTCGAGATGTCAGCAGCAGAAATCATGCCGCGTATCCTCGCATCCGAGGCCCGCGTCAGTCTATCATCCATGCGATCCGGTCACCTTGAATCCAATGACTGGCTCCCCATAACCGCTGCCGGTGATGTGTTCTCGCGACTCAATATGTGGATCGATGACTCTCCCTCGCTATCGATTCTCGAGATGCGCGCGAAGTCCCGACGTTTGCTTCGCGATTGCAATGGTAACGGACTTATCATCGTCGACTATCTGCAACTCATGCAGCCCCAAGGGAAAAAAAGCGAGAGCCGCCAAGTCGAGATCGCAGAGATCTCACGTGGTCTGAAGATCTTGGCGAAGGATTTGAACGTACCGGTTATCGCGCTGTCACAGCTTAACCGCGCAGCCGAGAGCCGCCCCAACCGTCGTCCCCAGTTGAGCGACTTGCGAGAGTCCGGTGCTATCGAGCAGGATGCCGACATCGTAATGTTCATCGACCGCTCGAAGAGTGAAGAAGAGGCTATGATGGCTGATCGCCCCGAGTTGGGTACGGCGTTCCTGATCGTCGAGAAAAACCGTAACGGACCGACCAAAACCATCCAGTTGGCATTCTTGGACAGTTGCACACGGTTCAGCGATCTGGCTCGTCTCGATTAGCGAATCCACTTGATCAACCAAGCTGTAAATCAGCGAAGTTGTATAAACTTCTGCGTCCAATGCATAGCGCTGGGGTATAGAACTTATCCACAGGTGTTCGGTTCTCCGGAATAATGTCGGACATTTTGGATATCATTATGGAATACACGGATCCGGGAACCCAAGGAGAGGCATATGGCACAAACTGTAACCTTCATTCACGCCGCCGATCTACATCTCGGCGCCGCTTTCAAGGGGCTTGTTTCGTTATCCGGGGCAACTGGAAACCATTTCATCAACGCGGTATCACAGGCCTATAAAAAGGTCATAGATTCGTGTATCGAGAAGAACGTCGATTTTCTCGTCCTTGCGGGTGATAGCTTCAACGAAGGTAAGGCTCCCTATAGGATCGAGAGGGAGTTCCTCGATGGCTTGCTGCGTCTCGAGAACAGCGGTATACAAGTATATATGTGCACCGGGAATCACGACCCTCTTTCGAAGTGGGGGACGCGCCTTGACAGTCTGCCCGCTAATGTCCATATGTTTCCCGCCGGCAAGCCGGGGTACTTCCTATTCGGCAAAGGTGATGAGCCCCTTGTCGCGCTGGCAGGACGGAGTTTTCTCGATAGAAACGAACGGGGCGACTTAACAGAAGGATTGAACCGTACGGCTGCTTTCGATACTCTCGGAACGACGCCCTTCGCACTTGGGGTGTTGCACACGGGGATCTATGACCAGAACTATGCCCCATGTTCATTGGAAACACTCCGCCAAGCGGATTTCGATTATTGGGCACTTGGACACATACACGATCAAGGTGTGGTCTTGGATGGCGGAAGTTTGGCTCTCTATCCCGGGAGCCCGCAAGGGCTCGACATCAACGAAAGCCTCGCCACACATGGTTGCTTCCATGTCACGTTGGAAGAGGGTAGAGCCCCTCGTTTCGAGCAGATCACAACGGCGTCCATCACGTGGGCGCAACCGACGATCGATGTATCGGAGGTTGTCAGCCTCGATGAACTCGTCGATACGATCGGTTCGTTCGGGGAGGACCTTACGGCACTGCATAACACTCCTGTCTGTGCGCGTGTAACTCTCGCAGGGCGAAGCAAACTCCATGAGCGCTTGCTCGAAGAAGGAAGCTTCCTCGACGTCATCGAGGTGATCAACAACCGGTATCATTCCGACCAACGTTGGTTTTACGTGGATGACATCGCGAACCGTACGCGTGCTTCGATCGATATCGGGACACTCGAAGGAGAAGGCTTGTTTCCTGCGACTCTGCTTCGTGGTGCGCGCGAACTCGACGAGAACCGTTCGTCACTCGAATCCATTATCGCGAATGCGTTCGAGAAGCAGAATCTTCGGCTATCCGAAGTCGAGCTCGATTATCAAGAGGCGATTGAAGCGGCTCAAAGCCTTTGCATAGATCTACTTGTGGGAGGGGAGGCATGATGGCAGGTAAGAAGATCTCAGAAGACATGCACCTCCTCCGCGTAAGTATGGATGAGTTCGGCAAATTCTCCCGTCGTATGATCGGAGCATTCAAGCCCGGTCTCAATGTGGTTTATGGGTCCAACGAAGCAGGGAAGTCGACCACCGTCGTGTTCATCCGCAATCTGCTCTACGGTTGGTTGCCCTCACGGAAAAACGCGAACAGTTACAAGCCACGCACCAACAACCGTTGCGGAAGCCTTTCATTCAAAGACGCGACGGGGGAGTGGGAGATATTCCGCGATAAGACCGGAGCTACGCGCGTGACCGGCTATAACGGCCCCTCTTGGGACGGTTTGCTGGAAGAACTATGCGAAGAGGTCACGAAGGAGACGTATGAGTCCGTCTTCTCATTCAACGCAGATGAACTCCTGACGATCAAGATGTCGGAGAATATCGCCTCCAAACTTCTGACTGCGAGTTCGGGAACCGCACTCGCCCCCACGGAAGCCTTGGCTGTGGTCAATTCGAGAATCGCGAAGGTCGTAAGTTCGCAAAGTGGTGAACCCTATGCCCTCGGTACATTGAGGAAGGACATCAGGGAGCTCAAAGAAGAGATCGCAGCGCTCGAATCGCGTGCAGAGGCGCTGACCGAGAAAAGCAGGGAACTACCCGTCATCTCCCGAAAACTGGATATTCTCACCGGACAATTGGATGTTCTCAACAAGCAGGCGCAAGATCTTAACGCAGCGAAGCAGAAGGTGCGGGATCTTGAGATGCGCCGAGAGGCGTTGAGAACGCGCTTCGAAGAAAACCAAATGGGGCTGCGCAAGACGGACGTCGATCTGGCGAGCCACGCACTTTCCGTATCGGAAGGCATACTCTTGAAGAATGAGATCAACATCAAGAAGTCGCAGGAAGAAGCTTCGGCTCTGCGCGCGCGTCTCGACCGTCTCGAAGACAGGCGGGTTGATTATGATGCGGCACAGGCGCAGATCGCCACAGCCAAGGGGTATGGTTGTTCCAGCGACCAAACGACGAAGCAGGTGCTCGTCGAGCTCCGCGCACGACGCTTGGATTTGGAGCGCATGCGACAACTTGCCGACGAGCGCTTGAAAGAAGCGCAGGCGGATCGCGTCGGTTTCGAAGCTCGCGGCGACCTACAAGCTACCGATTCGGCCAAACCGGTATCGAGTGGGCCGCTGATCGCGCTCGGAATAGTGGCATTCTTGGCGGGGATCGCAGCCGCCTATCTGGGCTTCGTCACCTCGTCATCCATCGCTATCATTTCCGGAGCGGTATCGGCGGTTTTGGGTATCGTTCTTTTCATCCTCGGGCTCCCTAAGGGCGCTAGGCGCGATTCTGCAGCGGAGTATGCACGTCAACGACGCCTTGAGGAATTCGTCGAGAAGGAAGGTCGTGCGAAGGAACGCTTGGCGCTCGCGGTGCAGGACCTCGAACTATTCGACGATGAAAGCGAAGCGTTTCTCGAAGAAAAGGGGCTGGATGCGGCTGAGTCCAATCTCGATGCCGCGCTTGCCATGGTCGAAGAAGAGCGGCAATTGCAAGCGAAGCGTGATGACTGCTCTGCGAAACAGCGGCTCTATGAGAAGGGTGAGAAAGAGGTCGAAGGGCACGCGCGGGTTATTCGACTGGCTCTTTCGGCATTCAAACATCAAATCGGACCCGCGAGCGATTATGAATTGCTTGCTTGCCTCACGAGCCTTTCCGAATCGCTCGAGGTTGCGAAGGAGAAGTTGGTCACAATCGAGCGCCTGGAAGAGGGCAAGGAGTATCTGCTTGCGACTCGCGACGAGATCATCGACCAGCTTGAAGGAGAGCAAGGCAAGTTGACGGAAATCGCCCGTGAAAACGGGGTGGATCCCGAGCTCGACCTCGAACGGGAACTCACTATCCGTCTCGAACAGGTCGAGGCGAATAGGCGGTTATGTCAAAGCGATCTTGGTGAAGTCCAACGCTTGTATGGAGAGACATGTGAGCTGCTCAATGCCGGAGCGAAAGAAATGCAGCTCCAAGTGTTGAATGAAGAGCTCGCCGAGAAAGTCGAGCAGCAGCGTCGCAGCGCACGCGAATACGCCCGCTTGCTCACTGCACAGAAGTTGCTCCAAGATGCCATCGTGGCATGGGAGAGCGAGAAGCAACCGGAAGTGTATCAGCTTGCCAATGAGATATTCTCCGATATGACTGCAGGAAAATGGACCACGATCAGCGTCGAGGATGATGTCATCTACGCCATCAACGATGAACATGAGAAGAAGACGCCTGAATTCTTGTCAACGGGGACATGTCAGCAACTCTATCTATCGTTGCGCATCGCGCTTTTGCTGAGCGCGAGTGAGGTCGGGCGCGGTCTTCCCGTCGTCGCAGATGATATCCTCATCAACTTCGATGCCCAACGGAGAGTAGGAGCGGCGCGCGCCCTCGCACGGCTTGCGCAAGAACGTCAAGTCATCATCTTCACGTGTCACAAGGAGACGCAGGAACTCCTCAAGTCCATCGAGCCCTCCACGAACACCTTCGATATCGGTGCGTGACCTCGGTGCGTTGTTGTATGTGCACATACCGAGAAATACCATCCAGGTAAAAAGACAGGTTAATTCTGTCCAGGTAGGCGTGGGCTGTGTCATACTTCGATATGTCTGAGTATAACGAAAGAAGGATTGATCAATGCCTGGTGTAGTATTAGTTGGAGCACAATGGGGCGACGAGGGTAAAGGTAAGATCACCGACCTCATCGCGAACGATTTCGATTATGTCGTGCGGTATCAAGGTGGCAACAATGCCGGACACACGGTGATCCACGGCGGTCATAAACTCGCCTTGCATCTCATACCATCGGGAATCATGTATCCCTCGATCACTCCTATGATCGGCAACGGTTGTGTAGTCGACCCGAGGGTTCTCCTCGAGGAGATCGATACACTCGAAGCGGAAGGGATTTCCACTGAGAAGCTACTCATCTCCGGAAACGCCCACGTCATCATGCCGTACCACCTCGACCTGGACGGTGCGTCCGAGCGTCGACTTGGTAACAATCTGATCGGTACGACGCACCGCGGTATCGGTCCGGCCTATCAGGACAAAGCCTCCCGTATGGGCATCCGCATCCAAGATCTCTTCGACGAGCACATCTTCAGGGCGAAACTCGAAGCCGCACTCCTCGAGAAGAACGATATCCTCGAGAAAGTCTACGGTCTTCCCACATATACCGTCGATCAGATCTGTGAAACCTATCTTCCCTATGCCGAGCGCATAAACCCTCACGTCTGTGAATGCTCGCAAACCCTCAACGCCGCACTCGACGACCATAAATGGATCCTGTTCGAAGGTGCGCAGGGAACGCTTCTCGACATCGACCACGGCACCTATCCCTTCGTCACATCTTCCTCGTGCACGGCAGGCGGGGCGACGGTCGGTACCGGCGTAGGGCCGAAGACGATCGATAAAGTATTGGGAATCGCCAAGGCGTATATCACGCGTGTCGGTTCAGGTCCTTTCCCGACCGAGCTTTCCGACGAAGCGGGCGACACGCTCACGCAGGTCGGGCAGGAGTTCGGCACCACGACGGGACGCCAACGCCGCAGCGGCTGGTATGACGCGGTCATCGTCCGCTATGCTGTCGCAGTTAACGGTCTCACGGATCTCTGCATCACCAAACTCGATGTCTTGAGCGCGCTCGATACCATCAAAGTCTGCGTCGCCTATGAGTGCGACGGGCAGATCTACAAAACCGTTCCCGCAAGCCAGACCGTCTTCCATCACGTGAAGCCTATTTATGAAGAGCTTCCCGGTTGGAAAACCAACATCACCCACTGTCGTTCATTCTCCGATCTGCCCCACGAGGCGAAAGACTACATCGATTTCCTCGAGGACCTGGCCGGTATCCCTGTTTCCATCATCGCCGTCGGGCCGGACCGCAACCAGACGATCATGCGTCGCTGGAAGACGCGTTAGAGTATCGCCGGTTTCAACGGACTGCGGATGGTTTCTCGAGCACGACTGCACGTGATCTATTTCGAGCTTGTCTAGTTTCTAGGCAAGCTCGTTTCTGTCGATACTAAAGCTCATCCCCGCACAGGGAAGAGTGACACTGTGACGACAGATAGTGGTACCCGGAAGGCAGTTTTGTTATTCTGGCAAAGGTAACTTCGATGTGAGCCGAAAGGTACGTTCATGAATATATTGGTTCTTGGTGGCGGTGGCCGCGAGCACGCAATCGTCACTTCTCTGGCAGCTTCGCCTCACGCCGATACGATTTTCGCGGCCCCCGGAAACGGTGGCACCGCTAAACTGGCGACCAATGTGAAACTCGATGTAGTGGATGGTGAGGCGGTCGTCGCTTTCGCAAGGGAGCACGCTGTGGAACTTGTGGTTATCGGCCCCGAGGCGCCTTTGGTTGCCGGCGTGGCTGATGTGGTCCGCGCTGCCGGAATCGCGTGTTTCGGACCGGGTGCCTCCGGCGCACGTCTCGAAGGCAGCAAGTCCTTCTCGAAAGCCCTTATGTATAAGTACGATCTGCCCACTGCCGCGTATGGTAGTTTCACCGATAAAGACGAAGCCATCTCGTATCTCGCGAATCAGGGCGCCCCGATCGTCGTGAAAGCCGATGGACTCGCTGCCGGTAAAGGCGTTGTCGTCGCCACGACCATCGAAGAAGCGCTGGAAGCAATCGAGGAGTGTTTCGCCGGTCGCTTCGGAAAAGCGGGTGCGACGGTCGTCATCGAAGAGATGCTCACCGGCCCCGAGTGTTCGATGCTCGCGTTCGTGGATGGCAAGACGATGCTGCCCATGGCTCCTTCGCAGGACCATAAGCGAGCCTTCGATGGGGACACAGGTCCCAATACGGGAGGCATGGGAGTGTACTCTCCCGTACCTATCGTCACAGAAGACGAGCATGCCACGATGATAGATATCATGGAGCGCACCGTGAGAGGCCTATGCGCCGAAGGTATCGACTATCGCGGCTGCCTCTACGGTGGCTTCATGCTGACACCGAACGGTCCAAAGCTCTTGGAATTCAATGCGCGTTTCGGCGACCCAGAGACACAGGTTGTTCTGCCCCGTCTGAAGAACGACCTCGTCGAAGTCATGATGGCCGTGGCGAATCAGATGCTCGACACCATCACGCTCGAATGGGAGGACTGCTGGGCAGTCTCGGTGGTATTGGCGTCTGAGGGCTATCCCGGCGACTATGAAACGGGGATTCCGATCTTCTCGATCGAACAAGCCGAAGCGCTTGAAGGCGTGACGGTCTATCATGCCGGCACGACTATCGACGATGAAGGAGTCTTGGTCACAGCAGGTGGCCGCGTCCTCAATGTGACAGCCCTCGGCGAGGACTTTTCGAGCGCACGCAACCTTGCGTACACCGCGGTCGCCCTCATCGATTTCGAAGGTAAATTCTTCCGTAGTGACATCGGCGCGCGCGCATTGCGCGGCCGAGAGGCGTGGGATGTATAGGGTATGGATATGAACAACGAGCAGAAAGCACACGACATATTGAACGTCTTGGGTTTCGGTATTCCGCAGACCGACGAGGACTTCAACGTCGGCATCGTGCCGGACGAGGACGTTCCTCCTATCGAGGAGAAGATACTCTCATCTGAACGAGCGTGGGATGGCGAATTCCTCCATGTCGACATCATGAACGTCGAACTTCCCAGCGGCAAACATGCGACGCGTGACATCGTCAGGCACCCGGGAGCCGTCGCCGTCATCGCCATCGACGATGAAAACCGCTTGCTACTGGTACAGCAGTATCGTGCTTCTCTCGAGCGTATCACACTTGAGATCCCGGCAGGCAAACTCGACGCTGGGGAAGAGGCTGAAGAATGCGCTCGTCGGGAACTCGAAGAAGAGACCGGGTACAGTGCCGGGAAGATGGCCTACCTGGTTCCCATCGCCGTCGCTGCGGGATATAGCGATGAGATCATCCACCTCTTCATGGCGACCGATCTCACGGCGGGTCCTGCATGCCCCGATGAAGACGAGTTCGTCGTGAGTCAATGGATGGACTTACGTGATTTCATAGACTTGGTCTTGGATGGGCAGATAGAGGATTCCAAAACGATTATCGCCGCTCTGTTATGCGACGCTATCGACAGGCGACTGTAGAATCCGCACGCTATACGATGACTACCCCGCGACCACACGGTCTTGCCCGCAACGACTCTCTCGCCTGTATCCGTTGGGCGTTTGTTTCCCGGCAAGCACGGGTGCTGCGGTAAAATTGCGTCAACACGGATCCGGTATCGCAAACAAAGGAACACCATGCTATCAGAACGCCTGCTTTCCTCAGTTGTTCGCATAATGAACGACAGATATCTTTCGCTTGCCCCGACTTCCGACACGTTTCTTCCGGCGCCAAAAGCGGGACGATCCTACATGCTCTATATGCATGTGCCGTTTTGCGAGCGGCTCTGCCCGTATTGCTCGTTCAATCGTTTCCCCTTCTCGGCAGAGAGAGCGAAACCTTACTTCGAGCACATGCGCAAAGAGATGATGATGCTCAAGGACCTGGGCTACGATTTCGAGTCCCTCTATGTGGGCGGCGGCACGCCGACCGTCATGATCGACGAGCTGTGCGATACCATCGCACTCGCGCGCGAGACATTCTCGATCAAGGAGGTGTCGAGCGAGACGAATCCGAACCATCTCATACCGGAGTACCTCGAGAAGTTATCGGGCAGCGTCCAGCGACTTTCCGTGGGAGTGCAGAGCTTCGACGACGGTCTGCTCAAGCAGATGGAACGCTATGATAAGTACGGCTCGGCTAAAACCATACTCGAGCGCATCCAATCCATCGAGGGCATGTTCACCTCTCTGAACGTCGACATGATCTTCAACTTCCCTTCGCAGACGAAGGAAATGCTCCTGCACGATATCGATATGATCAAGCAGTCACGCGCCAACCAGACGACGTTCTATCCTCTCATGGCGTCACCTGCCGTCGAGCGTTCGCTCAAGAAGAGCGTCGGTATGGTCGACTATTCGCGCGAGAAGGATTACTACGAGCTGATCTGCGAAGGTCTTAGCGGTGGAGAGAACCCTCCTTTCGCCCACGGGAGTGCGTGGACCTTCTCGAGCACGTCCGGCGGGATGATCGACGAGTACATCGTCGACTACGAGGAATACCCGGCTATCGGCAGCGGCGGACTCTCGTTCCTCGACGGAAGCCTCTATGTGAACACCTTCTCGGTCAATGATTACAACGCCGCCATCGATGCGGGGCATATGTCCATCATGGGAAAGACGATGTTCAGCAAGACCGACCGCATGCGGTATCGGTTCATGATGCAACTCTTCGGTCTGCGACTCGATAAGAAGCAATGGCGCCGCGACTTCGGTTGCAGTGTCGCCGCGGGCCTACCCATCGAGTATGCCTTCATGAAATTCGTCGGAGCTTTCGCGAACGACAATGAGGACGAGATCACACTTTCACCCAAGGGTCGCTACCTTCTCGTCGCCATGATGCGTCAGTTCTTCATCGGCGTGAACGGGGTCCGCGATCAAGCGCGGGCGGCCCTGACCGGGGAAGAGCGCGAGCTGATTTTCGGGTAGCAGCCCTTGCGGTTTCGGCAAGCAAGCGGTGAAAAGTTCTCATTATGGCAAAATAAGC
>JAAXUU010000143.1 GCA_013335845.1 Actinomycetota bacterium | reverse complement strand
GGCACGCGTATGGAGGCTGTCACCGTCGCGCTTGAAGAAATCGTGCTCTATGACTCGAACGGTGACGATGAGATTTCCCGCCTGCGCGCCGTTCAGTCCGGCTTCCCCGTAACCGGTTAGACGTAACTGCTGACCATCTCGTATACCCTTTGGAACCTCGACGGTAACATGGCAACGATCGGGAACGCGTCCCTGGCCTTCGCATTCCGGACAGGGATTATCGATTATCTTACCTACGCCATGGCAATCGGGGCAGGTTGCAGAGCTTTGCATGTCACCGAGGAAGGTCCTCTGGACGGTAACCACACGACCCGTTCCGCTGCATGAGGGACAGGAGATGTTCTGCCCACCCTTCGCTGCGCCACTACCCGAACACTCCTCACAGGGAGCAAGACGGTCGTAGACGATTTCCTTTGCAACACCCGTCGCGACCTCTTCGAGCGTCAAACGCAGACCGACGCCCATGTCACGACCTTCTCTGCGTACTTGGGCGCGGCCGCCACCGCCCCCGAAGAAGGAACTGAAAAGATCGCCCATACCGAAGCCGCCGCCGAATATATCGTTGAAGTCGACGTTCTGGTAGCCGCCGTAACCGCCGCCAGCGCCCGGCACGCTTCCGAAACGATCATATTGCGCACGCTTCTGTGAGTCCGACAAGATATCATATGCTTCGTTGATCTCCTTGAAGCGTTCTTCGGCATCAGAGGCTTTATTCACATCGGGGTGAAGTTCCCTCGCGCGGCGGCGAAACGCCTTTTTAATATCTTCATCGCTTGCCGTCTTCTCCACGCCCAATATCTGGTAATAATCACTTGCCACGTTAACGTCCTCCTAGAGTACTTCTTCGAATATATGGGAAACGGTATGCACCGCGGAAATCGCTTTCGCATAGTCCATACGCGTCGGGCCTATAACCGCTATCAAACCTTGCGCGGATCCGGTGGAATAACCTTGTGCGACAAGCGAGACCTCTCCCAAGCCCACTGCCGTGTTCTCATGCCCGATACGTACCACGGTATCGGTGGAATCGAAGGTGCCGCTGAATAAGGAAAGTAACGCCTTGTTATCCTCGAGAGCTGAAGCAAGAGGTATCACCTGCCTCGAATTCCTGAATTCGGGTTGCGATAGAAGCGCAGACATCCCCAAGTGGTGGATTCGATTCGAATCACCCTCATTGAAGAGATCGATTATTTCCGACAGTATGTAGTAGACAAGAAGATCGTTCGAGGCACCCATCACCTCACGCATGACGTTTGCGTTCACATCCGCGGAATCGAGTCCATCGAAAGCACTATTGAAGAGACGTTCGATTTGTTCCAGTCGAGCCGAGTCGGTTTCGTCCGGAAATTCGAGATGTCGATTGAGGACTTGACCGTCTTTGGTGATTACCACTGCGATTCCCCTTCGGGGAGATAATGATACAAGCGATATCCTCTTTATGAGGATGCGCTCGAAACCCCTCGCAAGAACAACCGCAAGACAACTGGTGAGGTTCATAAGCGCACCACAGGTTATCTGGATCAGATCGTCCAATTCCTCTGCGCGACCCGTCAATTTGCCGACCATACCGTCGTCGAAGAGAAGGTCTTCTTGCACCAGGAGATTATCGACGAAAGAACGGTATCCGGAATCGGTAGGGATACGCCCTGCCGAAGTATGAGGGGAAACCACATAGCCGGTCTCTTCGAGTCCGGCGAGCTCACTTCGAACAGTCGCGGCGCTTACACCGAGTCGATACCGTTCGACGAGCGTGCGACTCCCGACTGGGATGGCACAGGCGACGTATTCATTCACAAGTGCATCGAGCACTTGCTGCCTTCGCTCGGTCAGCATGCAGAATTCTCCAATGTATGTTTCAACAAAACCTCGCTATTTTACAACGATTCGCAGGTTTTGTGTTCGTGTTTGGCACTATGATTCTACGAGTGCTAGAAAAACTTGCCACCCGTTGTTGCGATAATGTCACTATTTTGCAGAAAGACCCCAAATACGACCGAATATTTCATTTGCCAAGAGCCATCCACCGGCAGATGCGACATAGGAATCTTCGCGCTTCTCCACTAAACCGTCGGCGATCAATGATTCGAAACACTCACGTGCACCCGGTACGAAGTCGGAGAATTCATCCAGTTCCAGAGAACCGATCCCCTTCATCATCCTCATACGCAGCATGATATCCTCGCAAGCTGCCTCACGGGAGGAGAGCCGTTCGACATCCACATGCATGGAAGGCATTCGGGAGAATTCACGCGCGTCGGCATCACTGAAGAAGCGGATCCTCGAAGAAAGCGACCCATCGAAAAACGGTACTCCCTCCTCCGCCGACCTCGTCAGGTCCGTAAGGTCCATCGATTCCGTAGTATCCGTAGTATCCGACGTATCCGACGTATCCGACGTATCCGACGTATCCGACGAGATGATACCGGCTTCTTGCAACGCTTCATGGATTCCAACCGTCACACAACTTGCCGCATGCGAACCGAGGCCGAGGTAGGATCTGCCGGTCCAATAAGCGATGTTGTGGCGGGATTCGAAGCCGGGTCGCGCATAACTAGCGATCTCGTAGTGTAGAAGACCCGCCTCCTCGAGAATCTTCCCGGCTAGCAGCATCTCGTCGGCGACGACATCGGGGTCTTTCTCGGCGAAGCGCCCTTCTTTGAGACTCCTCCCGAAAACCGTGTTCTCCTCCACGGAAAGCGGATAGATACTCACATGCGGAGCCCCAAGTTCGACGGCCCGTCTGAGCGTTTCCTCCCAAGACTGCATCGACTGACCGGGAATCCCGCACATAAGATCGATCGAGAAATTGGCACCACGGGCTTTGAGTAAGGCTATAGCCTCCTCGGCTGCAGCCACATCGTGGACACGACCCAAGAGCTCAAGCACCTCGTCGTCGAAACTTTGAACCCCGAGCGAATAGCGGTTGACCCCTAGGGCCCATGTATCCTTCAGCAGTTGCGCGGTGAAAGAATCAGGATTCGCTTCTAAGGTGAATTCGGTTTCCTCTCTCAAATTCACACGAAGAGAGATCATATAGATGAGACTGCTCAGCCGCTTCAGTCCCAAGAATGACGGTGTGCCACCCCCGATATAGATGGTCTCAACTTCACCGAGAAGATCGGCGCGCGACGCCCTCCGCACATAATTCGAAAGCGCGAAGGTGTAGTCATCAAGTATGAGGTCGTTTCGATCTATCGCGGCAGTGTGGAAGTCGCAATAGAAACACCGTTTCGTGCAGAAAGGTACATGGAGATAGAGCGACGTGATGGCGTCCCTATGCGCAGCCATCGTCCCTCTTCTCCAGTTCGAGCTTCACAGATGTGAGCAACTCTTCCAGCTGGTCGTAGGTGGAACATTCCATCGTTGCCGACCGCAGAGCTGCGGCGTGGGGAACAGAGCTTATATACCATGCGACGTGCTTGCGCATACGCGCGATACCATTGTTACCATCGATTTCACAAAGGCCTTTCGCATGGAGCAATGCCATCTCGATGCGCTCGACATGGGACGGGGTATGCCCCGAGAAGATCCATGGGTTTCCACGCGCACCCCGCGCAACCATGACCCCATCAACCCCGCTTCTCGCAAACGCGGCGGCGATGTCTTCTTGAGAGAACAGGTCGCCGCTGCCCAAGACCGGAATCGTGACAGCCTCTTTCACTGCGGCGATAACAGACCAGTCGCATGAACCCGAATAGAGTTGCGTCGCACTTCGTCCGTGGACACAGATCGCAGAAGCACCGCTCGCCTCGGCCATACGGGCGAAATCCGGAGCGGTATTCGTACCCTCTTCCCAGCCACTTCTGAATTTGACCGTGAGAGGGACATCGATGGCATCCCGTACAGTGCGTATGATTTTCGAAGCGAGTTCGGGATCCTTCATGAGAGCCGATCCCTCACCCTTCTTCGTCACCTTGATCACGGGACAACCCATGTTGATGTCTATAAGGGCAAGCCTATCGCCCCAATCATCGGCGATCTTCTGAGCTTGATATGCGAGGATGGCCGGATCGGCGCCGAACAGTTGCACGGCGGCACGGGTTTCGTTCGATGCGAGGACGAGAAGGTCCGCCGTGCGCTCGTTATCATAATGGAGACCTTTCGCACTTATCATTTCCGTGTACGTGAGGCCGGCACCGAACCGCAGGCAGAGTCCGCGGAATACCGAATCCCCTACGCCCGATAAAGGGGCAAGCCATACGTTGTTTTCTGCGAGAAGCGCACGGACGACGTTTGACAACGTACTCATAGGTACCTACTCGTCAACCTTCAAGATAGCCAGGAACGCCTCTTGAGGGATTTCGACATTACCTATGTTCTTCATACGCTTCTTGCCGGCCTTCTGCTTCTCGAGTAATTTGCGCTTACGCGAGATATCGCCGCCGTAACACTTCGCGAGAACATCTTTCCTTCGCGCCTTGACGGTTTGACGGGAAAGTATACGGCCGCCGACTGCCGCTTGTATAGGCACTTCGAACAACTGGCGAGGAATGATCTCCTTCAATTTTTCAGTGAGAATGCGTCCCCTGTCGTAGGCCTTGTCTTTGTGCACGATGAAAGAAAGTGCGTCGACCGCCTTGCCTGAGAGGAGTATGTCCAATTTCACGAGGCTGGATTCACGGTAGCCTTGATATTCATAATCGAGTGATGCATACCCTTTCGTGCGACTTTTGAGTTGATCGAAATAGTCCATGATCAGCTCTGACAAGGGCATGTGCCATTTCATCTCGATAGTAGTCGGAGATAGATACTGCATATCGACGAAGGTACCGCGTTTACTCACGGTGAGATCCATGGCGGCACCTACGTAATCGGGCGGTATCAGGAGCTTT
>JAAXUU010000142.1 GCA_013335845.1 Actinomycetota bacterium | reverse complement strand
TCGAGGAGCTCTTCGTCGTCGACCATATCGCACTTGTTCAAGAATACGACGATGTAAGGAACGCCGACCTGACGAGCGAGCAGGATGTGCTCGCGAGTTTGAGCCATAGGACCGTCGGTCGCTGCGATTACGAGGATGGCACCATCCATCTGAGCAGCACCGGTGATCATGTTCTTGACGTAGTCAGCGTGACCCGGGCAGTCGACGTGAGCATAGTGACGATTGTCGGTTTGGTACTCGATGTGGGCGATTGAGATCGTGATACCGCGCTCACGCTCTTCAGGAGCCTTGTCGATTTGGTCGAATGGGGTGAAGTCTGCATAACCCTTTTCAGCCAGGGTCTTTGAAATTGCAGCGGTCAACGTGGTCTTACCATGGTCTACGTGGCCGATGGTACCAACGTTAACGTGCGGCTTCGTGCGTTGGAACTTTGCTTTAGCCATAACTCTCCTCCTTAAAGGATGATATACATTAACGAATACGAATGCTATCCAACATTTATGTTTTAGTGCGCGCGTACGCGCTTATAACCTATGGTAGCGGTGACTGGATTCGAACCAGTGACGCCACGGGTATGAACCGTGTGCTCTAGCCAACTGAGCTACACCGCCAAGACGTCAACTTGTGACGAAAATACAATGGAGCCCACAACCGGATTTGAACCGGTGACCTCTTCGTTACCAACGAAGTGCTCTACCAACTGAGCTATATGGGCGAAATGGTGGGAGCGCTAGGATTCGAACCTAGGTAGGCGAAGCCAACGGGTTTACAGCCCGTCCCCTTTAGCCACTCGGGCACACTCCCAAAAAAACCATCACACAATATAACCTTTTCCCTGTGCGCTTTTCAAGTTGCAATCTTGCGACAAGTCACTTCGAAGACATCGGCGCAAGCAGAGGGCATATTACGCCAATATCGCCTTGGCTGTCAACGTATAACACGCCTCCGGGTGTATCTATTCGCTCGCGAGCG
Organism: Actinomycetota bacterium; assembly: GCA_013335845.1. Classification (GTDB taxonomy): domain Bacteria; phylum Actinomycetota; class Coriobacteriia; order Coriobacteriales; family RUG844; genus JAAXUU01. The sequence continues at coordinate 3,864 of JAAXUU010000142.1, read as the reverse complement.
GTAGGGTCATCCGAATACAGAGTCTTTCCATGCGCTCGACTATTGTGCCCAAATTTTGGATATTTCGCCAATACAAACTTGAAAATTTACTTAAACGGAAATTTTAAAACTGCGATTGAACCGTGACCGATCACTATAAATCCACTCGCGAATCTTGCTGGAAAGATGTGATTCTGTAATCTTTCCAGCAAAATACAACTACATTTTTGTTCAAACTTTGTCGGTAGATGGCGAAAGGAATTCCGAATGCCAAAAAACGATGCACTATGGATATGATAGATGCAACAAAAACGCTCCCCGAAGGGAGCGATAAAAGTACTTTGCTGGAGCCAGTGACAGGAATCGAACCCGCAACCCACGGTTTACACAACCGTTGCTCTACCTTTGAGCCACACTGGCTTGCGCAACGCGTAGTGCATTCTACCCGACATCGGCGAAATTGTCAGCGGAAAGTCCGCGAAAACTTTCACCTCATAGGGCAAACGCTTTGAGATACAGCAGGAGAGGGCGGAATTGAGTTGACGTAAGACCGGCAACACCGCTTCCGGCATTATCTCAATTCTGTTTTATTTCGGATTCTAAGGGCATACCGTTTCAGGCATGCTTTATTTAGAGTCCCGTGGACGACGGACGAAGTCGGCGAGTTTTCGCGCGACGTCGCTGTCGATGCGTTTCGCGAGTGTGTTTTTCTCGGCAACACCCAGGCTCTGCTCCTGCCACGAACGGTTGAGAGTTTCAATCTCCTGGGCGAACCCGGCCGAAGACATCCTCGTCACGCTCTTACCCATGACTGTCCACTGTGTTTGGGCATCCGATGTGATGACTACGACTTCATCGCCGCGCTCACGGGCGGTGCGGGCAAGCTGCTCGATAGCGCTGTCCGCGGTTTGTCCGGCACGCGAGAACATCACCTTGATTCCGGCGATCTCCACACAATCCCCCGTCGAGGTCACGTTTCCTCCCCCATCGAACACGATGGTTGCATCGTATTCGTTTTGAGCGGCGAGGGCGACATCGGCGATCAGGGCATCTCGAGCGGCATTGAATCCGAGACCCCCGGTGAAATCATCACCGGAGATATCGGCATAGAGTTTCGTGGAACGGATGACATTGTAGCCATCGACCAGTAGGACCTTCATGCCTATTCGCTACCCTTGAATTGCCGGCGCATCCATTCATATGCGATAGCACAGGTCGCCTGAGCCACGTTCAGTGACCCTATGGCACCGACCTGAGGTAAAGCCACCAACACATCGCAGGTCTCGAGTACCAAGCGCGAGATGCCCTCGCCTTCAGAACCCATGACAAGTGCAATGCGTCCCTCGAGCGGTGCTTCCCAAATCGTTTCAGAAGCTTTCTCGCTTGCACCGATAACCCAGAAGCCCTCGTCTTTGAGTTTATTCAGACAGGAGGTCAGATTCGCCTCGCGCGCAATGGGCAGATGCGAGACAGCACCCGCACTCGCCTTCTGAGCGTAAGGGGTGACCTGAGCGGCTCGCTTATTGGGAATGAGCAGTCCGCACGCGCCCACAACTTCGGCGCTACGGGCGATGGCACCGAGGTTGCCGGGATCCGTGACATGGTCGAGGACGATGATAAGTGCTTCGGGCTTACCCTGAGCAGCCTTTATAAGATCATTGAGCGTGGCGTACACATAGGGTTTGGCTTCGGCCATGATGCCCTGATGAGAGCCATGGTCGCTAATAGCATCGAGCATCGGGCGCTTCACATACTTGATAGGTATCTTGCGTCTCTCTGCGTCTTCGAGAATCGCGTCGATTCCACGATCGGGTTTCAGTCCGCTTGCCACCATGATGCACAGAAGTGGGATTTCCGCGCTCAGAGCCTCTTCGATTGCACGGCGTCCCTCTATGTAGGAAGGCATCTCTCTCACCCCTTATAGACGACGCGTGCGCCGCTAGCAGTATCCTCGATAGTGAAACCGAGGTCAGACAGACCATCGCGGACGGCATCAGCACGTGCCCAGTCCTTCTCGGCACGTGCTGATGCACGCGTTGCGAGCAGAGCATCGACAGCCTCCGCGGTGTCATCGCCGACATAAGCCGCAACCCGCATCGCGAGCTCGACCACTTCACGAGGCCAGGAATCGTCCGTCTCCGATTCGGGTAGATTCACACCCAGAACACCCAACAGTTCGCCGATGGTATTCGCCGCATACTTGAGGGCTTGCTTGCCCATCTCATTCGAACCGTATTCGGAGGCCATGAACGTATTGGCGTCGCCGATCAAGGAGAACAAGGCGCCTAACGCGCCGGCGGTATTGAAATCGTCGTCCATCTCGGCGATGAATCGTTCGCGTGCCGTGTCACAGGCATCGACCAGAACGCTAGCGTCGCCCTCGACGGGGCCGGATGAAGGATCGGCTGCCTGCGAAGCCATCCACTCGAGATTGCGCACGGCGGTTGCGATGCGCTCATAGGATCTCGCCGCTTCTTTTAGGCGATCGAGCGAATAATCAAGAGGGCTCCTATAGTGCGTCTGCAGCATAAGCAGACGGACGACGTTCGAATCGTGGGATTCGAGGACATCACGGGCGAAGAGGAAATTGCCCTCTGATTTGCTCATTTTCTCGGAATCGATCAAAAGCATACCGCCATGGAGCCAGTAGTTCGCAAACGTGTTGCCGCTGCTCGCTTCGCTCTGCGCGACTTCGTTTTCGTGATGCGGGAACACCAAGTCGTTTCCTCCGCCATGGATATCGAGCGGGAGACCAAGGTACTTGCTTGACATCGCCGAACACTCGATATGCCAACCGGGACGCCCTTTACCCCACGGAGAATCCCATGAGGGTTCGCCCGGCTTCGCCGCCTTCCAGAGAGCGAAATCGAGAGGATCCTGCTTTCGATCCTCGAAGTTTCCACCGTGCAGATCGCGTTCGCCGCCGCGCATCTCATCGATATCTCGACCGGACAGCTTGCCGTACGAGGGAAATGACCGCACTGAGAAGTACACGTCGCCGTCCTGCTCGTACGCATGGCCACCTCCGATCAAACCCTCGATGAGTTCGATCATCGAGGGGATTTCCTCGGTTGCCTTCGGGCGGATGGTCGGATCCTCGATATTCAGACCGCGCATGACATCTATGAATGCTTCGGTATACTCGACTGCTACTTCCGAAGCACTTCTCCCCTCTTCGTTTGCCCGGTTGATGATCTTGTCATCGACGTCGGTGACATTCTGAACGAAGGTGACTTCATAGCCCCGATATTCCAGATAACGTCGGATCACATCGAACGAAAGGAACGTACGAGCGTTTCCGATATGGATATAGTTGTAGACAGTCGGTCCACAGACATACATCGCGACCTTGTTCGGTTCGCGCGTGATGAATTCTTCCTTAGTGCGAGTTGCCGTGTTGTATACACGCATGCCCTGCGTTCCTTTCGAGTACCTGTTCCGATATAGTAGAGATTATTTATTCGGGAGTATCCCCGGTTACGACTTCGTCGCCCGCATCCACTTGGGATGACCCTTGGGTTTCGGTCGATGTGGTTATGCGCTGTTCCAAGCGATCGATACGCTTTTGGAGCTCCTCGAGAGCGTCGACTATGGGGTCGGGAAGGTTCTCGTGACGGAGCGCCGAGGTCTTCGATGGTCTGATGCGCTCCCCGTTGCATTTGACGATATGACCGGGGATACCTACGACCGTGCACCCCGGAGGAACGTCGTCTACGACAACCGCGCCGCCGCCGACTTTCGCGTTCTTACCGACAGTGGTGTTTCCGAGCACAGAGGCGCCTACGCCGACAACCGCGCCGTCTTCGATCGTGGGGTGACGCTTGCCGGTTTCCTTACCCGTCCCCCCAAGAGTGACTCCTTGGTAGAGTACGACGTCATCACCGA
>JAAXUU010000141.1 GCA_013335845.1 Actinomycetota bacterium | reverse complement strand
CGACAAGCAGTATATCGAGATCTACAAACGTATCTTGGCCTACTGCGATGACGCACCTCGCGATAAGACTGCCATCGATGAGATCGTCGACGAAGATCCCCTGGTCCAGAATCCACGTAGGTATTCCGCTTGGTTCATAGATAAACTCGAAGATTGCGATGCGCTCGTTTGGGAAAAGAAGTGGGTCACAACAGATATCGGCAGAACGGTCCTTGTGTAATTTCATCATCAACTCAATCCTAGGAGGAAAAGTGTCAGAAAATAAAGATAGTATGTTCGACTCTCTTATCGAAAGCCGAAGTGCGACCTATGGTTTCCTTGCTCGACTCTATAGAGTGGAAATAGATGAGGATTTCTTCAATGAAATCAGCTCGATGCGATTCCCGGTAAACACCGGTAATTCCAGCGTCGATGAAGGATATCGTCTGATCTGTTCATATCTGAGCAAATCGTGGCCAAGTTGTGCGATCGAGCTTGCCGCCGATTACACCCGTGTATTTCTGGGGCATGGAGTGAACTCCTACTCCGCCGCTTATCCCTATGAATCCGTTCACACCTCCCCCAAACGACTCATGATGCAAGAAGCACGCGACGAGGTGCTCGCACTCTATCGAGCTGCCGGTTTGATGAAGAACGACAATTGGAGAGACGGGGAAGACCACATAGCCTTGGAACTCGAGTTCGAACAGATTCTCTGTATCCGCACGTCGGAAGCCTTGTCGGAACAAAACGAAGACGTCGCATTGGGTTTGCTGACCCAACAATATAACTTTTTGAAAGATCATCTCTTGAACTGGATCCCCTTCTTCACGACGGAAATGGAGCTCTACGCGAAAACAGATCTCTACAAAGGCCTTGCGAAACTCACGCGGGGATTCCTGGAAACCGACAGCGAGTTCCTGGAAGACGTTCTCGACGAAGAATTGCAGTACAGCGCATAGAAAACGGATGCCCTATTCAAGTAGGGAATATATTCACATAGGAAATGTGACGTCAAGGGAAGTGATAGTTAGATGAGCGACGAGAACGGAAGATCCGAAGGCATTACACGCCGCGATTTTGCACTTGGAGCCGGAGGCGCAGCCGCAATGCTAGGATTAGGCAGCCTTACTTTCATCGAGAGTAAAGAATTGTGCAGACCACCCGGGGGCCAAGATGAAGATAGATTCGTAGCGCTCTGTCTCCATTGTGAGAGATGTCGTGAAATATGCCCCAAAACAGCACTATCCCCCGCACATCTCGAAGATGGTCTGTTGAACATGCGCTCTCCGAAAATGGATTTCAGGCAAGGTTGGTGCGATTACTGCACGGAAAACCATGATGGCGTTCCTCAATGTGTGAAGGTGTGTCCGACAGAAGCTCTAAAACTGCCCGAGGGAGCGATGCCCGAGACGGTAATCATCGGGAAAGCAGAGATCAAAAAAGAATGGTGCCTCGGTTGGTTGCTCATGGGCTGCCAGGAATGCGTGCGCGCGTGCCCCTATGAAGCATTGGAAGTCGACGAGTACAAGCGACCGGTTGTAATCGAGGATAAGTGCAACGGTTGTGGGGCGTGTGAATATGTTTGCGTGAGCTTGGAAAAAGGCTCCTACATATCCGGTGCTACCGATCGCGCGATCACTGTCCACCCAATCGAGAGATCATAGAGGAAGATGGCATGAAAAAAATCAAAGCGCATACTTTGCGTGCGTTCACTATAGCGTTCATCTTGTTACTGGTTGCAATCGGTTACGTCACGAAATTCGGTCTGGGAAATCTATCGGGCGCGGGAATCGATGTCGTATCTCTCCTATGCCCCCTTGGAGCCCTGAGTACGATGCTTGCTGCAAAACTCGTCATCCCCCGGGCAGTCATTGCATTAGTGCTATCCATCATTCTGATACTGGTGTTCGGTCGTGCCTTCTGTGCGTGGGTATGCCCAACACCGCTGATTCAGCGCTGGTTTCCCGGTCGTTCTGCGAAGGCGAAGGAACTCAAAATAGAAGCAGCCGACATGGTGAAGGAAGCCGAGGGTGTCGAAAGCCTAAGCACAGCTGAAAATGGCGTGAAAACCTCCTGTGCCACTTGTTCGGAGAGTCTCGGCGCAGGCAAAAAGAAGTGGAAACCGGACTCACGTCATGCGATTCTCGGAGGCTCACTTCTATCTGCAGCCGTCTTCGGATTTCCCGTTTTCTGCTTGATCTGTCCGATAGGGCTGACCCTCGCAACGATACTTCTGGTTATGCGTCTTTTCGCTTTCGGCGAGACGACCTGGACGCTTCTGCTTTTTCCTGCCATTTTGATTCTGGAACTGGTCGTATTCCGCAAATGGTGTAAGAAGATATGTCCCTTAGGAGCGTTGATATCACTGTGTTCCGGCCTCAACAGAACCTTCCGTCCTTCCATCGATGATTCGAAATGCCTTTCATCGTCCAAGGGTATTGCGTGCAAGGTCTGTAATAAAGCGTGCAATGAAGATATCGATATCCGCCGTCCCGAAAGTTCGGAGCGCAGTCTAACTGAATGTACGAAGTGTCGCGATTGCGCAGATGCATGCCCGGTCGGAGCGATTTCATTCCCACTTCTTCCCCCTCACAACGATAAGAAGTAACCATCATGTCGAAACTGTCAACCATTCTGGGACTCTTGGAGAAGATCGAAAGCGTGGATATCGCCGTCCACCAGGAGCGTTGTGTCGTCGTTCGCAATCGCAACGCGTCCTGTAGGCGCTGTGCCGAGGCATGTACATCCGGCGCGCTCTCTTTCACTTCGGACGAGTTGGTCGTCTCTTCAGAGCTTTGCATCGGATGTGGAACATGTGCGACCGTCTGCCCGACGTGCGCCCTTGAAGCCCAACGCCCTAATGATGCCGAACTCTTCGCGCAGTCGTTGCGTGCCGTTGAGTCAAGCCAAGGGAAACCCGTTATCGCATGTTCCTCGGTTCTCGATACGATCAGGGGGTATTACGACGAGTCGCATATCGTGGAAGTCACCTGCTTAGGACGTTTGGAGGAATCCCTACTCTGCGGCATGGTCGCAAATGGTGCCGATACGGTCTATTTGGTTGAAGGAGCATGCGATACCTGTCCTCACACGACAGGTCATACGACGGTTTCCCTTGTCTGCGACACGGCGAATTCCCTGATGCGGATGTGTGAACATGAAGACAGCATCGAGCTCGTCTGCGAAGTTCCGGATTTCGCCCTGCGCATCCCCGAAGAAGGACGATGCTGCTCGACCGGTGTTTCTCGGCGTGAGTTCTTCATGCAACTGAAAGATGGCATTAAGACAACAGCCGTCACTGCCGTGAACGCGAAAAGCGACGAGTATCTTGGAAGCAAGACGGACACCGTGGATGCAAGATACAAGAAAGTCACGAGGGATGGGACACTCCCCCACTTCGTTCCCAATCGTCGTGAACGTCTTCTCGATTGGCTGTCTGTTATCGGGTACCCGGCTTGCGAAGCGATAGAAACACGTCTATGGGGACATATAGGCATCGATGAGCGCCTATGTACTTCATGCAGAATGTGTGCCACATTCTGCCCTACAGGAGCAATCATGAAGTTCGATGATGAAGATGGTGTTTTCGGGGTGGAACACTATCCAACCGATTGTGTCCATTGTCGCCTCTGTGCGGATATCTGCCCTCAAGGCGCAATAACCATCTCACATACAGTTCCTACCGCAGCGCTCGCGGAAGGCCTTTACGACCGCTTTGAAATGGCGGCTGTTAAGGATCCCCCAAACCAACCTAAGTCCATCTACAATCGGATGTATGCCCTCTTAGGAGGTGGACAGGTATATGAAAGATGAACGCTTGGCTGACGTATCTATATAAACTCAGACACCCAGTGTTTGGCAGATTTCATCGTATTCCTGCTTGGTGATCTCGCCCTTGGCATAGCGGACGCGCGCTATTTCACAAGCGCTGTCTTTTTGTGAGGTGATTTGGGGCGAACTCATCCGGCGTATACCCCAAATCACAAGAAGTACCGCACCGATTAAGATCAGTGCCCAGAAGACCATCATAAGAATGCCGAACCCAGTGCCCATAATCGAATTGCCATAGTAGTTCATCATTGCACACTCAACTCCTTCAGATAGATGATCGTGTACGTGACATCAGCTTCGCTCATCTGCCACCTAGGCATGACATTGCTGAGTTGTTCACCTTGTTCGTCTATTCCATCACGGATTGCCTGGGCGATTGTCTCTTCCGTAAACCCTTCATCGGCCAGTGCTTCGTATGTGATATCAGGTACATCGATACTAGAGCCCATCATTCGAAATGTGCCGCCCTGACCGTTCGCCCCATGGCAGTAAGCGCAGCCGGCACTCCCCATTCTCCCGTTACCGGAAGCAGCAGTACGCGGTATACGTGCACCATTCGAACCGATCCCTGTAAGGAAGATTTGCTGCCCTATGGAAGTATATGTGCCCGATGTTCCCTGGGGAGTCTGAACACTCGTCGTTTCCGTCGTCGACAGCGATGGGGCGAAGATATACATACCTATTGTGCCGATAACACCAATGGTAAGAAGGACAAGTGCGACGGTCAATAATCCTTTGTGTTTCATTGTTGCTCCGTTTCTCCGCTATGGAAAGTAACAATCTCGCCTTGGGATACCCTACTCCCAAATATTTGTCCCATTCCATTTGTCAATCTCTACGCTTTAGAACCTTAAGCTGAGATTACAGATACATAAGCGAACTATAAAACCAGAAATATCATACTCCCCTATTTGAGTTTTGGCTATGTAACAGGATCAAGGTGTAATGGAATGACACAGCAGTCTTGGACAAACCACTAGGTGGATTGCTGGGTCACATAAGTAGTAATCTCTGGGAGTTCATCTC
>JAAXUU010000393.1 GCA_013335845.1 Actinomycetota bacterium | reverse complement strand
ACCCCGAGCAATGCACCGACGATGATGGCGAGACCGGAAAATCCCGCAAGTTTGCAAGCGAGTACACCCGCAATAGCGACCACCGCGGCTATCACATGATTCGCCGTGAATTTTTGGACCATGAACAGACAAAGAAAAATCGAAGTCATGGCGAATGCCGCGATGGAAGTATCGAACACAAGCCATGAACCGAGCAATGCCCCTATCAGGTTCGAAAGGACCCACGAGGTGTGTGAGAAGGAATTCACAGCTTGCGCTTGTCCCGGAGACCAAGGGCCCATCTGGAAACGCGCGAGGTTCACACCGAAGCTCTCGTCGGTGACTGTTGCGGCGAACAAAGTGAGATACCTTTTCTTCACACCCGCGAAATATGGCGAAAGAGCCGACCCGTAGAGAAGCTGGCGTGAGCTTACCAGCGAAACCGAAGCGGACAGCGAGGAAATCGGTACCCCTCCCAAATACATGCCGGCGATCATATACTGCCCACTCCCTGAGTACATGAGGAGTGACAGAATGCATACCTGTGCTAACGTCATCCCCGCCGCAGCCCCTAGAACCCCACAAGGAATACCGAGTGCCACATATCCTATGCATATAGGCAAGGAGACCCGGAAGGCTCTTGCAAACTCTTCTCTCTTCAATGACCCAGCCTCTTCAATGATCCGACCTTATAAACGATCCGACCTCTTTTATGACCCAGCTTGTAAACGTGATCGACCTTGCGTGCGAACGACTGCTCGGCTTAACGCAGGGCAGTCGTTATTCTAGCGTAAGTTTTACAGCTCGATTACCGTAGTATCTGCCGATTCTACCAGCTTCTCGGGATGAAAAGCTCTGTGTAGATATTTCGTGCATACCGGTCCGTCATCCCTGCAATATAATCGACGACAGCCGTACAGATGGGGTCGTTGAACGTAGCTGAAGAAGGGTGCGCCTGCGCTATCTCCCGACATTCCAAAGGAACTTGGTCGGTATGCTCTATGAAGTAGGAAAACAGTGCCTCGACAATTCCGGTCGCTTTCGAGAGTTCACCGAGGATTTCAGGGTGTAGGTAGACGTTATGGAAAAGATATTCGCGTAGCTCCATCATGGCGTCCCAGACAGGAGCGGACATCTGAATATCCCCTATCCGGTCGCTTTCGTGAACCATATCGTTTATTAGCGTGGTGATACGAGCCGCATGATGAGATCCCAAGACCTCGTGTGCCGAATACGGTAGATCACCTTCACTGATGATTCCCGCACGGATAGCATCATCGATATCATGATTGACATAGGCTATCCTGTCTGCAGTGGCGACGATCTTCCCTTCGAATGTTTTAGCACGTGTAGCACCGGTATGGCAGAGGATACCGTCCCTCACTTCGTGCGTCAGATTAAGACCCTTTCCACCATACTCCAAAATCTCCGCGACGCGTAGAGATTGCTCATTATGCTTATAGTACTCATGCTTATCCCCGACATCCTTACCGAGATAAGTCGCGATACAACCGGAGAGGGCGTCTTCGCCCGTGTGACCGAATGGAGTATGCCCGAGGTCATGACCGAGCGCGATCGCTTCCGTCAAGTCTTCATTGAGCGCAAGTGCCCGGGCGATCGTGCGGGAAATCTGCGCGACCTCGAGGGTATGGGTCAGACGCGTGCGATAATGGTCACCCAGAGGAGCGAGGAATACCTGCGTTTTGTGGGATAGGCGCCTAAAGGCCTTACAATGTAGAATCCGGTCACGATCCCGCTGGTATTCGGTTCGAGACCCATCGAGCAGGCTCTTTTTGTCCCGACCAAGGGTCTCATCTGAAAAAGCGGCATAGTGCGAAAGCGTGTCATGCTCCCGGCGCTCAAGATCCTCGCGATTCAATACAGCCATCTCGTTC
>JAAXUU010000140.1 GCA_013335845.1 Actinomycetota bacterium | reverse complement strand
GAGCTCGGAAGTAGGCCATGTACCCATAGTGACGATAACCGACCTCTGCAATGCCCCAGAGGAATACGACGGAGTTCTCGTCGAGATCACCGGCGAGGCGGTAGGGGATATCCTCAACGGCGATGATAGTGGGCACAAATGGGTCAACCTCTCCTCTGAGGGCTCGACTATCGGGGTCTACGTGTCCAACGAAGAAGCCGATAAAGTAACGAATCTCGGTGCGTACAATGTGACGGGTACGGTCCTCGAGATACAAGGTACGTATCACGTCGCTTGCCAGGACGGGCATGATGGGGAGCTCGACGTGCATGCGGCGGCTGTTACGGTCAAATCAGCAGGAGGAGTAGGGGAGCCCGATTCGATCGATCCGTTGTTCTTGGTCCTCGGTAGAGCATCGGTCGTTCTCGGCATATCACTTCATGTCCTCCATGTCCAACTCAAGCGCAGAAGGGGGTAGTGGGAGAATTGGTTTTAGACACTTCGAGCGAGATATCCTTCGAGCAACTCTGCGGGACCCAACGTGAGCGCGCTCTTTTCGATGCTTTCTGTGCGGAACATGAAGGCGAGGCACCGCGTGCTTTGGGCCGGGTCATCCGCCTGGATAGAGGCTTCCCCCTTGTGTGCAGTGAGAGGGGGACCTTCCGAGCCGAGCATGCAGTCGCATTCATCAAACGCGCGGATTCGCTGGCGTGCGTAGGGGATTGGGTGGTGCTCTCTCTTCCCGAGGGCCACGATATGGCCATCATCGAAAGCATCTTACCACGTACTCAGATGTTCACTCGCAAAGACCCTTCCGAGAAGACCGGCCGACAGGTGCTCGCGGCGAACATCGATATCATTTTCGTGCTCCATGCGCTTTCCGGGGGCCCTCTGAACGAGCGTCGACTCGAGCGTGAGATGGTGATGGCGCATGAAAGTGGTGCACAGGTCGTCGTCGTTCTCACGAAGGCGGATCTTGCAACTTCACTTGAGGACGATAGAGCGGCTGCGCAAGCCGCCGTTCCCGGTGTACGGGTCATAGTCGAATCATCCAAATCCAAGCTCGGTATCGATGAGATACGCGCTTTGATTCCACCGTCTGCGACAGCCGTCCTTCTCGGCAGCTCCGGCGTGGGAAAATCCTCGCTTGTGAATGCCTTGCTGGGGGAGCATCTTCTCGAGACGGGTTCTGTGCGGGAAGGCGACGACAGAGGCCGCCACACGACGGTCGCCCGCGAGATGGTCGCTATCCCCGGGGGCGGCGTCATCATCGACACACCGGGTATACGTTCCATCGCACTCTGGGATTCCGAAGATGGCATAGCCGCCGCCTTTCCGGAGATCGAGGAGCTCTCGACTAAGTGCAGGTTCCGGGACTGCACCCATACGCAGGAGCCCGGATGCGCCGTCATCGCAGCAGCCGAAGCAGGCGGGTTTCCTTCTCGGCGACTTGAATCCTATCGTGATCTGAGGGATGAAATGACCGAACTGGCCGCACGACAAGAGGTGCGGGCACGTCTCGACAAGAAACGGGAAGAGGCTATCACCGGTAAGGAATTGCGCCGCCATTACAACGTTCCCGACAAAGGCAAGGGCCGCGATACGCGGAAGTAGGCGTCCACCCAATCGACGTTTGCACCGATTACTTCCGGTGACCGGTCCAAGCAAAATGATACTTATGAGATAACAAATACGAATCCGTATTACGGCTGCCGGAAAACGCCACAAATTCGGTCATTACCCTTGCGCTTCTATTTTTGAGGACGTACTATATGTGTACTGATTCAGACATACTATGCACAAGATGTTGTGGATAGTATGTGGATAACTCAGGATAACGTAATGAAAGCCGAGTATACGGGTACCTTGCTTCGGCGTACATAGGGCAAGGTGGGTACGCCCCCCTATCAAGGGCAAACAGAGCAGTCGACATCACGCCGTCGTTTTGAAACACAGATCGCATGAAGCGGCGGTACACGAGAGAGAGGATCAGGACATGGTTGTAAGTATCATCAAACGAGATGGTCGCGCAGTTCCCTTCGAACTGGAGAAAATCACCGACGCAATAGAGAAGGCTTTTCTGGCGTCCGGTGCCATGCAGGACCGTAGCGTTGCGGAAGATCTTGCAAATCAAGTTCTGAGGCAGGTCCAAGAAGGTGCCATCGAAGGCGAACCTACGGTCGAGGGTATCCAAGACCTCGTCGAGGAATGCCTTATCAAGAGCGGTTTCGTTCAGACATCCAAGTCGTACATCCTCTATCGCGCCGAGCGCAACCGCGCCCGCGAAGTGAATACGCGTCTCATCCAGACGCTCAAGGACATCACGTTCTCCAAGGCTTCGGACTCGGATATCAAGCGTGAGAACGCCAATATCGATGCAGACACCGCCATGGGAACCATGCTCAAATACGGCAGTGAAAGCGCGAAGCAGTTCTATACGATGTGTGTTCTCGCACCTGAGTTCTCAAAGGCTCATCGTGATGGCGATATCCACATCCACGACCTCGATTTCTACACCCTCACGACCACATGCTGCCAGATCGATATCACCAAACTCTTCAAGGGCGGTTTCTCCACGGGACACGGCGTTTTGCGCGAGCCGAACGACATCGCGAGCTATTCAGCCCTTGCCTGTATCGCCATCCAGAGCAACCAAAACGATCAGCACGGCGGGCAATCCATCACCAACTTCGACTACGGCATGGCCGATGGCGTGAAGAAGACCTATCGTCGTTTCTATCGCAAGAACATGGCCGCCGCTCTCGAGCTGCTGGCTTCGCTTCAGGATGCCAAGAGCGTCGTCGATGAGATGGAAGGCCGTCTCGAAGGTGAAACAAAGAAGACTCCCGCGCTCATAATGGACGCAAGCTATGTCAACGCCGAGAATCGCGAGTTGGTCGCGCTGGGCATCGATCCGGAAGTCGCTGCACGTGCGCAGGAGTATGCCGCTCGCGCCGCAGCTCAGGACACCAACCGCACGACCTTCCAGGCGATGGAGGCGGTCATCCATAACCTCAACACCATGCACTCGCGTGCGGGTGCCCAAACGCCATTCTCCTCGATCAACTACGGCATGGATACATCCGCTGAAGGTCGTATGGTCATCAAGAATATCCTTTTGGCTACCGAGCAGGGCTTGGGCGGCGGCGAAACCCCCATCTTCCCCATTCAGATCTTCCGTGTCAAAGAGGGTATCAACTACAATCAGGGAGAACCGAACTACGACCTCTTCAAGCTGGCGTGCGAATGCAGCGCGAAGCGTCTGTTCCCCAACTTCTCGTTCATGGATGCTTCGTACAACGCCTCCTTCTACAAGGGGACCCCTGAGACCGAAGTCGCCTACATGGGATGTCGCACCCGCGTCATAGGCAATAAGTACGACCCGTCCCGCCAGATTTCCCCCGGCCGAGGAAACCTGTCTTTCACTTCGGTCAACCTCCCTCGCCTCGCCATCAAGTCCAAAGGTGACCTCGAGCTCTTCTTCGAACTGCTCGAGCACACGCTCGGTCTTTGCATACGTCAACTCGATGAGCGCTTTGAAATCCAATCACGCAAGAGAGTGTACAACGCACCGTTCCTGATGGGCCAGGGCGTATGGCTCGACTCAGAGAAGCTCGAATGGGACGAGGAGCAGCGTGAGGTGCTCAAGCACGGTACCCTGTCGCTCGGTTTCATCGGCTTGGCCGAGACGCTCAAAGCCTTGGTCGGCCAGCACCATGCTGAGAACGACCAGGCGCGCAACCTCGGTCTCGAGATCGTCGGTTTCATGCGCAACTATCTCGACAGGCTCTCCGACGAGCGTCATATGAACTACACCTTGCTTGCGACTCCCGCAGAAGGTCTTTCGGGTCGTTTCGTGAAACTGGATCGTGAGCGCTTCGGTGAAATCCCCGGTATCACCGACCGTGAATACTACACCAACAGCTTCCACGTACCGGTATATTACCCTATCAGCGCTTTCGATAAGATCGCGGTCGAAGCTCCGTATCATGCGCTTACCAACGCGGGGCATATCTCCTACGTCGAACTCGATGGCGATCCCACCACGAACCTTGCGGCTTTCGAGAAGATCGTCCGCTGCATGAAAGAGAGCGGCATGGGATATGGTTCCATCAACCATCCTGTGGATCGCGACCCGATTTGCGGTTATAACGGAATCATAGGCGATCGCTGCCCGAAATGCGGCCGCGAAGAGGGCGACATCCCCTTCGAGCGCATCCGTCGCATCACCGGATATCTGGTGGGAACGCTCGATCGTTTCAATAATGCGAAACGTGCTGAAGAGGCCGACCGTATCAAGCACGGAATGTCGGGCATAAGCAATGATTGCAGCTGTGGCTTCTAATGAGTGAAAAGGAACTACGTGTCGCGGGTTTCGCCAACGACTCCATCGTCGATGGTCCTGGGATACGGTACGCCATATTCACGCAGGGGTGTCACCATGACTGCACCGGTTGCCACAATCCCGAGACCCACGACGTGGGGGGTGGATTCGTGGTGACGACCGAGGAGCTCTGGGCCCCTATCGCGAAGAACCCCCTGCTCGACGGGGTGACCCTCTCAGGGGGGGAGCCCTTGTTGCAGCCGGAGCCTTTGCTCGACATGGCGCGACGCTGCCATGGAAAAGGACTCGATGTGTGGCTCTATACTGGCTTTCTTTTCGAGCAGGTACTCGCCGGGGTTCTCGGCGCTGCCGCAAGGGAGCTCATCACCGAGGTCGATGTCGTGGTAGACGGACCCTTTATCGAGGGCGGACGCTCGCTTGAACTTGCGTGGCGCGGCTCATCCAATCAGCGCATCATCGACGTACCGGCTTCGCTTGAAGCCGGTCACGTCGTGGAGCTAGCATAGCATCTCGATCATTCGATT
>JAAXUU010000010.1 GCA_013335845.1 Actinomycetota bacterium | reverse complement strand
TTCTTGGGCGAACTCATCAACGAGGGCTGTGAAGTCATTTTGAAAATCTAAGGTTGACACTATCGCTATAGCGTCGCGTATGAGGATCAAAGTGCTTCGAACCTCTTCATATGAAATGGCGCCACCACTGAGCACCCCCAGTTTGCATAATTGGCGTCTGAAGTTCTCCGACTTCACGACCGGGCGTTCCAAGAAACGAGCGCATGTCTCATTAAATGCGTTCGAATAAGTAGACTTCAATAGCTCGTTTCCCAGTTCTGCAGAGGAATCATCCAGGCTATACATTTCTTGATATGATCTTCGACGTCGTGAGGACTTGGGGTCATTTTCGCGCGCAGTCGAAAAACGTTCTTTTGACTGAAAATAAGGAGCGCATATGACGCCCCATTTTTCGCAGAACCCTTTAATGGAATCAACTTTGTTCATATTGATATCCTGCAATTGATGAACGAAAAATTCCGTGGGTAGTTTTTCTATCTTCCTTATCTGCGAGATATCGCAGAGGGTATTCTCGGTGAAGAACAGATCGCCGTTATCAAGAAGTTCGAGCTCAAGCGGATAGGCGTACCACGGTGAGACGTGAACTGTCTTTTGCGTGATTATCATTACCCAATCCTCCGGAATTCAATAGTTGTGTTTTCAGTGATGATTAAAACAATCATCATGATAGATGGTATTCTGCATTTTGCCAATAGCACGTTATAAAGTATAGATAAAACGATACATTATCTAACAACGGATGTTTGTGGTGAGAGGGGGCGAAGTGCAAAGAAAAGCATTGGCTTTAATCATCGTAATGGTGGCAATAGCGCTTGATTGCCCTGTCCTCTCGTTTGCGGGCGAGAGAGCATCTTCCATTGCGACGACCCCTTTGGAAGATACACAAATCGGAGCTGTAGTCTTTAAAGAAGGTGTCTCAGCCGCCGAGGCGATGACAATGCTCTACCTCGATAAAGGATCGATATCGATAGGGGCGACTTCGATCTCCGGCTATGATCAAAATGGGATTTTGATCACGACTCCGAATCCACTAGGTTACATCATTACACAGACAGACCCGACAACATCGATAACCAAGACGATAACGATAACAGGAGGTACGCACGATATCGTACTCGATGGAATCTACGTCGACGTCTCGCTATTGAGATACCTTACGGCGGTGAGTGTCAAGGCGGGGGCGACCGCTCATATAACCCTAGAAACAGGCACGGTGAATTCCCTTCGCAGCAGTCAAACGAAGGCCGGTTTACAAGTTCAAGCTGGTGCGGCGCTTATCCTTGATGGCGGTGGAGTGCTTAATGTTTTTGGAGGTAGTGGCCTTGGTGCAACTGCAATTGGAGGGGCACCAAACGATAACGGCTGTGGGAGCATCACTATAAACGGTGGGACCATCAATGCCAATGCTGCTCTGGGGAGTTCTTGCCCTGCAATAGGTGAAGGTGTGATGCCCGGTGGTACGGGTATCATTGAAATCAATGGTGGCAATGTGACGGCTATTGGGGCGTCGAAGGCATCCGGCATCGGCGGTAGTATGATCAGCAACGTGTTGTCGATTACCATCAATGGGGGAGTGGTAATCGCGACAGGCGGAGATGATGGGCCCGGTTTGGGCACTGGTTTTGTATCTGGTAACTCAACGCCTGAAAGAGTGATATGTATAACCGGAGGAACGGTTACCGCTACGGGAGGGAGTCGCGGAGCTGGAATCGGTGGCTGCGGAAACGGTCACGGGCTTGGTTTCTCCGGGGGAACTATACATATCAGTGGTGGGCTTGTCAGTTCTCAGGGTGGTTTGTATGCCGCCGCTATTGGCAGCGGAAGCGGGAGCCAGGCGTCTTCAAATACCGGGTCCGTCATAACGATCTCAGGGGGAACCGTCTACGCAACGCGTGGAGCCGGTGCAAACGACATTGGAAATGCGTATCTCAACAATACGATGGAAGGCCCTTCAAACTACATTGAAATTATTGGCGGGAGCGTGAAGGCGGCCAGTAATAAGATCTATCCGGCGCCATGGAATGGTTACCCCGGACTTGGTGAATCGGTTTATAGAACCAAAGTGCATCTTGTCGGCGAGACGAGTAGCGCCGGATTATCGGGCATCAATTCGGTTATCGATTCCGATTATAGTTTCAATGGTGCCACTACTGACAACGGCTATATCTATATGTACCTCCCTCAAAGTGTCACAACCTCTGCGTGCCTAAGAGACGTTTCGGGCTATCACGGATCTGTTGACTCGAGTGGTGATTCTTGGCTCAAACTGGATCAAAGCACATTCAGAATACTTGCCGATCAAGTCGACACTACTTCTTGCCAGCTGGACAAACCGGTGTGTGGAACCGTGGCTGTGGGTACGACCGGAGGTAGCGGTGCAGGTAGTGTGAGCTATTCAAGTAGTGATACGGGTGTTGGTTCGATATCCGGAAGTGAATTGAATTTACTTGCTGAAGGAACCTCGATTATCACCGCATATAAAGCAGCGCCTGATGACTCGTATTATGGCGCTTCTGCCTGTTTCTCGCTGAACGTCACAGCGCCTCAACTAACCGGAACGATTTTCTTGACCGGGGTGTTAAGGCCGTCGTTTCTACTTGCAGCGACGGTGCCTGTCGTACAAGAGGACGCCGTGCTTTCGTATGATTGGGTACGAGTTAATAGTGACGGTTCGGAAATCCCGGTAGGATATGATTTCCCTTCCTACGAAATCGCCGCCGGAGACGTAGGCAGCAGGCTCCGCGTGTATGTTAGCGATGCAACTGCTAAGTACACAGGGTCGCTTGTTGCAACGAGCGATATCATTTTACCTCTTACCATCGACGTTTCGGTCCCGACCTCTTTGGATATCACGGTTACTAGCGAGGGGTTATTCGACGTACCTTCCGGGCAAATCGAGAATTACTCACTCTGTGACGTCTATCTCTCCGAGGTGAATATCTCTTGGAATGAGGGGCCGGCCGGTGCGGGCGATATCTTATATAGTACGGGTGATGTGACTTGGTTTTTGACTCTTGGGGAAGCAGTAGGCGCAACTACGTATACCTTTTTCGGCAGCAATCCCTCG
This sequence comes from Actinomycetota bacterium, assembly GCA_013335845.1. Lineage (GTDB taxonomy): Bacteria > Actinomycetota > Coriobacteriia > Coriobacteriales > RUG844 > JAAXUU01. The sequence continues at coordinate 10,627 of JAAXUU010000010.1, read as the reverse complement.
TGTTTGATTCCCCCTCAACATGGTTTTATTCAGGCGAGTAGCGATGGAATAACGCCGATAGGAATGTCCTTACCTTGGGCACTCTCCCTGCGGGAGGGGGTTAGTATCAAATATTCACCGGATCCGGTGAATATCGCGACCATCACATATACGGTAGATTCATCAGCGATATAGGTATGAAAGGAGTGGCGAATTGAAAAAGAATAACCCAGATCGAGAGCAGGCGGAAGAGGGGAAGAGACGTAAGAAGTTGCTCTTTGCACTGCTTCTCATACTTGGGCTATGCGTAGCTGCGATTGTATCTGTAACTCAATGCCGTCCTTCGGCGAGTGCGGATATCGGTGACAACTGGTTCGACGCAAGCGCACAGACAGGTTCTTATACCGGTAAAAGCCAAGAGGAAATCATTGCCGACCTTAATAAAACAGTTGAAGACGGCATGCTCAACATCTCGATTGCCGCACAGATCTTCTTTTCTGACGGATCAGGTGAGGGGCAAGCCAGAATCGAGAACGTAGACGCGAATAAGAAGAACCTAAGAGTGAGTATAACCCGGGATGATACCGGTGAGAAAGTATATGAATCGGGAGGAATACGACCTGGGCAGTTCATCGAGTCTATTTCCCTGAATCAGGATCTACCTAAGGGCCAGTATGATGCGACGGCAGTTTTTTCGGCATATAACGTTGAGACGTACGAGCAAACGGGGCAGGCTGCTGCAAAAATCAAACTGATTGTGGCTTCTTAGAAGTACTAGGGTAAAAGAGAGGAGAGGGAACGGTTCGGAAAGAATTCGGTAAGCAAACAACAAAAGGAGAACTATATGAAGAAAGAAATTATCGTTTTTGGGGTATCAGCGGCTCTCACTTTGGCCATGGCACCTGCCGCGTTAGCTGTTGGAGCAGAAACAGATGTCAACCTACATATCAACGATGCGCAAATCGATGTGACCGTGCCAACCGACATCACATTCAATGTTGGGGCAGCGGGAGCGTTCACATGCCCCAGTGCATCAAGCTATACGATAACTAATAACTCGATTTTTCCTGTGTACGTTTCCCAAATCGACGTTAACATGGAACCTGATTTCACATTGGTTTCACAATTAGGTTTTGCGACCTCAGCCAATAATGATGTCATGTGGAGCAAACTTCAACCAGATACGGGAACGACGCTCGATCTTGTGAACTACCTCACTCCGACGCAGCCGACTGCAGGTGATTGGGATATGGCGGCAACAGGCGATTTGAGCAGCGGTAACATCGTCCAAATGACCACCAGTGGAGCTATCAAGAACATAACAAAGGATCTTTCTCTGTCGACACAGGCGATGACTGTTCTTTTCACGGTCGCCGGAGGCTCCGCTTCTTAAGGTGTTTCGTTTGAAATAGACGATTCCCGGGCGGAAGGAGTATCTTTCCGCCCGGTATAGATAGCTATGCTGCTATTTGATGATAGTCAAACCGAAGCCTTTGTGGGAGTAGGGTTCTTCTTCTGCCGCATATCCCAATGCTGCAGCGGATAAGGGGGTGAATCCATCCGGTAATGCCAGCTTTTCTAAGAGTTCAGGTCTTGTCAATAGGTTTGGGATGAACCCCCAAAGGTAGACGCTTTGAATGTCGAGGTCGGCTGCCGCAATGAGAATGTTCTCGACAATACAAGCGGCGTTGGCGAATTGGATATTCTCAAAACGTGCGTTCAGCTTCCCTGAGACTAAAACTACTGTCGGTGCTCCATAGAATGGACCTTTGCTATGGGGCCCACCTTGCGAGGTTCCGGCGATTTCCGCAAGAAGTTCAGGATTCTGGATCACCGTCAAGTGCATCGAATCATAGGCGCCCATACCGACAGGGGCGCAATTCGCGGCTTTCAGAATCAAATCAAGGTCTTCTCCGGCTATCTGATCGTTTTTAAAATCACGCGTTGAATGACGCTTGGAAATAGCTTGTAACGTTTCCATGGTTGTTCCTAATCTTTTTGTGCTGCAAATACTGCTAAGATGTCAAGTGGTTGAACTAAAACTCGTTTTGTTTTCAATCCTGTTCGTGCCGCAAAATGGTATTGATCCGTATCATATTGCACCAGCGAATAGATGTAAAATTGGAAAAATCAAAAGTATTGTGGAATTTCTTTCTTAATCAGGCTCATACTATTATCCTTGATCGGCGCTGCGACCATTTTCTTGAAAGGTGAAATAAGAGATGAATATCATTTACACAAAGAAGGCACCAGCGGCTATTGGACCATATTCGCAAGCAATCGAGACGGAATCTTTCATCTTTTTATCCGGCCAACTTGGCTTAGATCCAAAAACGGGTATGCTTGCCGAAGGTCTTGAGGCTCAAACCGAGCAAGCGATTGATAATATATCTGGGATCTTAGACGCTGCGGGTCTTGGGTTTGAAAAAGTTGTGAAAACAACTTGCTTTCTTACGGACATGAATGACTTCACTATCTTCAATGGCGTCTATGCCAAGTATTTCACCGGGAATCCCGCTCGTTCATGTGTCGAGGTTAGCGCATTACCGAAGAACGCGCTTGTTGAAATCGAGGTTATTGCAATGAAATAAGACCTGCTCTTTTCTTTTTAACAAAAGCCAGTGGGTCCGCTACTGTCGGCTTCGACAATCAAGCGAGATAAAGAATTCATCTTCGAATACTCTGGTGGTCGTTATGAAAGCATTCGGATGTACGAGAGTGAGTGTTAACCTATTTCCATGAATGCTGCGATTGAGTCGAATTTCAAAGTGAGAACGAGATGTAATCTTTGTAACTCTATTGATAGCCGCTGCATGATATCAAATTCATACTGTATTGCATCGGGTAAATAGCGAATGCCAACAGCTTCGTACCACAAAATACCATCTGCCTTTTTCTTTGATTGTATAGCAATTGACTGGTTGCCCATAAACTTTCAAACCGCTATACTCACTACTCGCGCGAAGTTTTATGGTGGGCGTAGCTCAGTAGGCAGAGCGACGGACTGTGGCTCCGTAGGTCGAGGGTTCGAGACCCTTCGTCCACCCCATATACAAATTAGACGAGGTAACGTCTTATTTGTTTGCCGAAAGGCATCTTGCAATATTTCGCATAGTACGTACACTTACCAAGTGCACTTTTTGGGCCGTTAGCTCAGCTGGCAGAGCAGGGGACTCTTAATCCCAAGGTCCGGGGTTCGAACCCCCGACGGCCCACCATGAAGTAAACTGTGAGAACGTCATCTTTGGATGGCGTTCTTTTATTGTCTGGAGCCTTCAATTAACTCAGTCGGGTTTAATTACCGGATTCCCGCCCTTCCGACCAGCCCCCGATTTATTGTGTGTTTACGTACAGACTGCCATACTTGCTGCGTAGCGATTGTTTTCGATGTGCTTTACTATGCCCCCTGAATGTGGAATATTTGCACTCGTGAATTGTATTCGTTGATTGTCTTACCCCGTATCATCGCATTTGAATCGCTTGACTCGAATCGGCATTGCAGTAGTGAGTGCCACAGGCAGAAAAGGAAAACGATGCTTACCATCGCGCAGCGTATCGATAAACTTTCATATACCCCGACGTTGAAAAAGATCCTACTTCTGGTCGGTATCGGTTGGATGTTCGACGCCATGGATCAAGGCATGGTATCCGGGGTGATCGCCGCCATAGGTAGGGATTGGGCATTGACCACGACACAACTGGGCTTACTCGGTAGCGCCGGTATGCTCGGTATGGCTTTGGGTGCAGCGCTTTCAGGCATAGCGGCCGATAAATGGGGCAGAAGGACCATCATTATGTGGACGCTGGTTATCTACGGTGCTGCAAGTGCTTTAGCCGGCTTTTCCGTCAATTTTCCCATGTTGTTGGTCTTTCGTTTCTTAACCGGATTCGGTCTTGGCGGGGAACTCCCCGCAGCATCGACCTTGGTGAGTGAATACTCACCGACAAGAATACGCGGTCGAAATGTGATCTTTCTTGAGAGTTTCTGGGCATGGGGCTGGATCGCAGCTGCCTTGGTCGCTTACTTGGTCATTCCGGTGTACGGCTGGCGCATGGCATTTTGGATCGGTGCACTGCCGGCGTTCTTTGCTGCTATCTTAAGGAAGGCGGTGCCTGAATCGCCTCGCTTTCTGGAATCGGTCGGCAGGGCAGACGAAGCCGAAGCTCTTGTCGGTAAGATGGAACGAGAAGCCGGCATCACCTATGGGCCGGAAGAAGGGGCTCTTGAAACTCAAGATCAACCTATAGCGAGACGCACATCGTTCTCGGATTTGTGGTCGAGACCATTCATCAAATCCACGGCGGTATTGTGGGTTATATGGTTTGGCATCAATTTCGGCTATTACGGCTTCGTGTTGTGGACCCCTTCGCTCCTAATGAGCCAAGGTTTCGGGATGGTCAAGAGTTTTGAATTCACGTTGATTATGTGCCTTGCGCAACTACCCGGTTACTTCAGTGCAGCATATCTCGTGGAAAAGATCGGTCGCAAGCCTGTGTTGACGATCTACTTCTTGGGCACGGCGATTGCGGCATGGTTGTTCGGTCATGCCGGTGCAGTGAATGAGATCATCATCTTCGGTTGCCTCCTTTATTTCTTCAGCTTAGGTGCTTGGGGGTGTGTGTATGCGTATACACCCGAAGTGTATCCAACGTCGGCGAGGGCGAGCGGGTCGGGGTGGGCAGCAGCTTTCGGACGTATAGGTGCCTTCATAGCGCCTTTTGTCGTACCGTTCGTCTACAACTATTTCGGAACCGAGAAAGGATACGTATACGTATTCATCATGTTGACGGCGGTATTCGCACTCGTTGCTCTTGTCGTTGCAGTCTTCGGGAAGGAGACCATGGGCGTATCTCTTGAGGAAATCAGCGAGGCCAATAGGTAGGGTCATTGATGCAACCCGTTGACACGATCCGTTGAGGTATCACCTTGCGGATAGTTGATTGAAAATCGACCGGAACCCATCAGGGACTCCGGTCGATTTCATTACCATCACTTTTTCATTACCATCACTTTTTCGTTACAATCACTTTCAGGACTACTTCAGCCTGTGTTCGGAATGCGTCCTCATCGGGCACGTTTCGAGTATGCCTATGCTTTTGCAGCCCACTTGCCGGCGAAATAGCCGTGGCAGACACCATTACCGTGGTTCATACCTGACATGAGCGTCGAGTAACTCGGTGAGAACTTGGAGCCGTTCACATTACCTGCGGCCCACAGACCACCGATCGGTTTGCCGGTCGCTTTACTCAAGACTTCGAGTTTGCCGTTTGTGATGACACCGGCATATGCAGCCATTGCGGCGCGAGCGGTGGCCATGCAGGCGAAGAAGGGGCCGGTCTCGATCGGGAACAGTTTTTGGGAATCACAACCGAAGTCTTCATCGACACCCGCTGCACAAATCTCATTATAGCGGGCAATCGACGCCAAGAACGTATCGGTGGGGACTTTGATGATCTCGGCCAGTTCCTCGAGTGTTTCGGCGGCATAGACGGTTCCTGCATGAGGATCGAGCGTCGGGACGATGCCATCGGGCTTACCGATGGCCGCGAGGAATTCCTTGTGGAAATTGTTGACGTAGTCGATTCCGTTCCAACCCACGGCAACAGGTACATCGTTGTAGTTGAAGTTACGATGACCGAGAGCTTGGAACGGTAGGCGATCCCGCCAGTTCACATCGATTATGTCATATGAACAATAGCCCGGCTGGTTCATAAGCTGGTCGTGCTTCTCCCAGATACCGATATCCTCGTTGAAGAAACGCTCACCGTTCTGGTTCACGGTCAATGCGACCGTGCCACCGATCCCGGATTCGGCGGAGCCCATGGCGGTGTCGCAGTAGGCATCCATATAGGCGCCTGCCCAGAGTGCCATGAGTTGTCCGTCTCCTGTCGCGCCGCCGATAGCACCGGGGTTGATCTGGAACATCTCTTCCCATGCGGGCTCTTCGCCGACTTGGAGCATATAATTCTTATATGAGCTTGGCGCATATACCTTGTGGATCAGTTCGCTGCCGGCACCGAACTGAGCGCTTCCTCCCGAAGCGAGGATGACGCCCTTGCTTGTCTCGATCTTGATGTACTTGCCCTCGGCATCTTTGGCGTATGCTCCTATAACCTTTCCGGTATCGTCAGTGATGAGACGGACGACGGCGGTAAGGAAACGGTACTCCGCTCCGGCTTTCTCGGCAAGCGTTTTGTTCCTTGCTCCGAGCTCCATCCAGCATGGCGAACCGATGGGGCTGCTGGGATCCTCTTTGAAGTCAAGTGATCCGACGAAGGTCTTCGTGAGGTCCTTGCTGGGGTCATGCTCGGGGCGCAATGGATAATAGGCGACGGTGACATAGTCCATCATTGCCTGATCACCTACGATGGGTTCCATATACCAGTCCATCGTCTCACCGCTATGGTTAGCCCAAAGAGTAGCGACGGCCATATTCGCACGACCTACAGAGCGGCGCTGATACTCGTTCAAGACTTCCTTCGGATCGATTTCCACTCCCAGATTGCGGCCGAAGGAAGAGTTGACGCAAGCCGCTTGGAAGCCATGGATTGCAAGCCCTTCCTTTTTTTCGATGCAGAGGACTTTTGCACCTTCCTCGGCAGCGGAACGCACGGCTGCTACACCGGTGATACCGGCGCCGACGACGAGGACATCGACGGAGATAGTCTCGGCGACATCTGCTTCCGCGATCTCGGGAGGAGTCCCGAGGGCGCTTTCATCGCCCGGCATGATCTGTAGCGAAACAACTTCGGTCTCGGCACTTTCGGCAGTGGCGTTACTACCGGTGCCGGAAGATCCTCCGGAGCCGCATCCGACGAGACCTACAGCTGCGATAGCGCTTGTTACGGCAGCACCTTTCAGAAAATCTCGGCGATCTAGTTCCATAGTTACCCCTTTTCTCTATCGAAACGATGTTTCTCGCGCTTGAAATAGGTTTCGCGCGACATACAAAACGATAATGAATCCGAGTATCGTATGTCCCCACATAGGGTATGTAGTCATGCAATCGCCCATTAGACCGGATTGCTGAATATTCGAGAAATCGGAAAGCTTTGAGATAATCGTGTATCCTGTTCCGAGGATCCGCGAATTGTTCTCGGGATTATCTTCGCTAGATTAATTGTGCAGGCCTGCACGTGCTAAACTAATGGTACGTGCTGGGCGAGATGGGAGATTGCCATGTCTGAAGTCGTGGTTCGCTGGCTTGATGGTTCCGGAGTGGTTCGCAGTGGGGGAGAGGAAAACCTCCAACCTGAAAATGCTGCTTGGGCATGGATCGACGTGAAGGACCCCGATGTTGAAACCCTCAGTACGCTGACTGAGCTGTTCGAGATGCACCCTCTTATCGCCGATGATATTCTTCATAACAAACGCAGAGCCAAGCTCGATATCTATCTTAACGGGTCTTTCCTTGTATGGTTGATACCTACGCATAGGCAGGGTGAAAATATATCGACCCATGAACTTGATGTATTTATGAGTGATACGACCCTGATCACCTTTCACAATGGGCCCGATACAGCTGTCAGCGCGGTCGCACGAGATGCGAGGCAAGCGCTTTCTCGCGGGCCGGAATGGTTGCTTCATGGCCTTCTCGATCTCCTTGTCGATTCCTCTTTGCCCCTGGTGGATGGGATGGGGGAGGAGCTTTCGGTGCTCGAAGACTCGATGCTCGTAGAGCTTAAGGAAAACGATGTAAAACGCTTACATGAGATACGCCGTCAACTGGTGAGGATGCATCGACTTATTGCTCCCGAGCGCGATGTCATCCGAGGTCTGGGTAGGGAGCGTGGAGCCAAAGACGAAGAAATCTATCGTTACTTCCAGGATATCGGTGATCATATGAGCACGCTGCTCGACTCTATCGAGACCTACCAGGATGTAGGCGCTTCGGTGATGGACGTGTATCTATCCGTGCAGAACAATCGGATGAATTTGGTTATGAAGCAACTAACGATTGTTGCGACGCTGTTTATGCCCCTGACTTTTATTTCGGGTATGTATGGAATGAACGTGACGCGCGGTATGTGGCCACCCGTCGATGCGTGGTGGTCGTTTCCACTAGTTGTCGGGGTGATGGCGGCTATCGCAATCGGGATGTCGGTGTATTTTAAAAAGAAGAAATGGATGTAGGCAGATACCGTGGATTCAAGGTGGAGCTGACAACGTATGAAAAACGTGATACTGCTCGGACTTGTGAGTTTTTTCATAGATCTTAGTACGGATATGGTCTACCCGCTGGTTCCTCTCTATCTGACGAGTACCCTTGGGGCGACTCCCGGACTTGTGGGTCTTATCGAGGGTATCGCCGAGAGCCTCGCGAGTTTGCTCCGTGTTTTCAGCGGTCATATCTCAGACAAATATCATAAGAAGAAGCCGCTTGCGTTTATCGGATATTCCGCCAGCCTACTCTACAAGCTAGCGCTATTGTTGGCGACGTCATGGTTCGGCATCCTGGCAGCTCGTGTAATCGACCGTATCGGTAAGGGAATACGTACGGCGCCACGTGATGTGTTGGTCTGTGAGAGCTCAGAGGCTGGTAGTTTGGGGAAATCCTTCGGTATCCATAAAGCTCTCGACATGGCAGGTTCCGGTTTGGGGATCCTTCTCGCATTCCTTTTCTTGGAATTCTCACATGGCACCGGTGGATACAAGATGATTTTCTTGGTTTCGATTATCCCTGCTGTTCTCGGACTGTTCATGTTCCCCTTTATTCGTGAGACTTCGTGTCGAATAACCGAGAAGACGCCTCTTCCGACCCTTTCCGCGTTTCGCTCTATAGACAGCCAATTGAAGGTGTATCTACTGGTTGCGTTTCTTTTCACACTCGGCAACTCGTCCAACGCGTTTTTGCTTCTTCGGGCTCAAAGTGTCGGGTTCTCCGATAGCACTGCGGTTCTTCTCTACTTCATCTACCACGTTTCGGCGTCATTGTTGGCTATCCCCTTGGGAAGGCTTTCTGATACAGCGGGGAGGAAAAAGCTGCTCGTTACCGGCTATATAGCGTTCTCACTCGTATATTTTGGATTCGCCTTTGCCGAGAATGGCATCGGAATGGTACTCATTTTCACGCTATATGGCGCCTACACCGCGATGGTCGCAGGCGTGGAGAGGGCGTATATCTCGGAGATATCCCCTCCTGAACTCAAAGGGACGATGCTTGGTCTGCACTCCACAATCGTTGGAATCGCCTTGTTGCCCGCAAGTTTGATCGCCGGTTTGCTCTGGAATTACTTAGGACCTCAAGTTCCCTTTATCTTCGGGGCGTCAATGGCGTTGCTTGCGGCACTTATCCTTGGGTGTTTCATGCGGAAAAGACCCCTGTATGCGAAGTCGTTATAGGAATCATCTGTCACGAGCGATCAGATGGAGTAATCGTTTCCTATGAGTTGGTCTTGCTGATGTACTAAGTCGTAGATTGTGACGCTTCCGAGATATTCTGCGATGATTCGATTCAGCTCCTGCCACATGGGAAGGGTGTAACATGTGTTCGCGCGATCACAGTGATTCCTGTCTCCTTCAAGGCAGGAGACAGGTGCAAGGGTTCCCTCTACAAGTTCGAGCACTGAACCCACGGTAAGCTCCTGGGCTGGTTTGGCTAGACGATGTCCCCCTCCTTTGCCGCGAACGCTTTCGACGAAGCCAGCCTTATTCAAATGGGAAATGATAGTCTCTAGATATTTCATCGATATCTCCTGGCGTTCGGATATTTCTTTTAGGGGGGTGTAGCCTCCGTTATCATGCTGGGCAAGATCAACCATGATCCGTAGAGCGTAGCGTCCCTTTGTCGATATTTTCATCGTTTCCTCGTTTCGTTTCAATAGTCATATACTACCATAGGAATTATAGGAATATAGATATTCTCAGAAGATAATCAGACTGGATACTGTTCGCAAACCAAAGTATCGTGTTTTCTTCATAACGAGCATATCATAGTCGGATACGTAGGAAATGGAAGCTTCTCCAACATATTCCTATAAATCCTATTGACTTAGTAGGAATATTATGGTTTTATACTACCACACAGTACGTATCAAGTGAAAGTCGGTGGTTTCATTGCAAAAAATGTTTTTCGGAAGCAACTTCGGGAAGTATCGAATGTGTCGTCATTACATTTATTGATATTCGGGATCATTTGAAAACTACGGAAAGAGGCAGTAACAATGACAGATAGAAACTATAAGTTCGAAACACTTCAGTTGCATGTAGGGCAAGAAGAGGCTGATTCAGCAACCGGCGCAAGAGCGGTTCCGATTTATCAAACGACAGCATATGTCTTCGATAATTGCGATCATGCGGCCGCGCGGTTCAATCTGACGGATGCCGGCAATATCTACGGACGCCTAACCAATCCGACGCAAGATATATTCGAGAAGAGGATGGCTGTTCTCGAGGGCGGTGTCGCGGCATTGGCTGTTGCAAGCGGTGCAGCTGCAATCACCTATGCGTTGCAGAATCTTGCGTTCGCCGGCGATCATATCGTTGCGGCGGAAACGATTTACGGCGGTACATACAACCTGCTCGCCCATACCCTTCCGGAGTATGGAATCACGGCAACGTTCGTCGACCCATCCGATATAGACAATTTCAATAAGGCTATCCAGCCGAACACGAAGGCGATTTTTATCGAGACACTCGGCAATCCGA
>JAAXUU010000139.1 GCA_013335845.1 Actinomycetota bacterium | reverse complement strand
GAGGCCTGTTCCAAGAGCTGTTCTATTTCGACGATCGTCTCTGCGGCCGGCCGCAGCTTACCCTGGACAGCGGCGTACAACGCGTGCGTGAGATGGTCCTCGATAATCAACACATCGTAGAAGACCATGAGCGCATCGGGCATATCGAGCGTGGATTCGTGCTTCGAAGCTATCCCCTCGAAGCAACGCCCGAAGTCATAACTGAGGTATCCGAGCGCACCCGAAATCAGGGGCAACGGCGTCTCGTTGGGTTCTTCTTCTGCCTTGAGATGCGTGCGAAGGGTGTCGAGAAACGTAGTCGTGACTGCAATTCCGTTTTCGTAGCAGATGTCGTTGCGTTGTTCGAGCACCAGGTACGGCTCGAGTCCCACGATTGAAAAGCGCCCTGTCTCACTATGAAGCGATGAGTCCAAGAAGATCACGTTTTCACGAGTCCTGACCAGTTCGAAGATGTCAGCAAGCGGCCGGTAGCAGGTGAGTTCTTTGACTGTAGTGCTCATGGACTACCTCACGTCCTGAGGCTGCACGCCCATGTAAAAGGGCGCGTTGGCAGCAACCTCAAGATGCGGCGTTTGATTGCTGCGTTTATAAGCAGTGCAGATGTCGATGAAGTTGGTGAGCACCTCGTGGCCGTAATCGGTGAGCACAGCCTCGGGGTGGAACTGGACGCCGAAAGCCGGGAATCTCCGATGGCTTATGGCCATGACAGCCCCATCATCGGCACGTGCGTCGACGCGCAAGCTAGATGGAAGTGAGCACTCATCCACCACAAGCGAGTGATAGCGTGTCACGTTGAACGATTGCGGGATGCCCTCGAATAGTCCCGTGCCGTTTGTGCGGACCTGCGTCACCTTGCCATGCATCGGACGAGTTCCCCGCACCACGTTTGCGCCGAAAGCGCTTGCCAGTATCTGGTGCCCCAGGCAGACTCCCAGAATGGGGACGAGCCCGAGTGCCGACTTGACGACCTGTTTACAATTTCCGCTTTCATCGGGGCTCTTCGGTCCCGGGGAGATGATGATACCCTCGAGCGACCCGTCAAATAGCATGGCGGAGACTCTTTCGGTGTCGATTTCATCGTTACGTACGACCTCGACAGGTGCTCCAAGCTCGATGATGTAGCTTGCTAATGTGTGCACGAACGAATCGTAATTGTCGATAATCAGGTGCATGTTCGGCTCCTTGCGGCTGTAGTGTGCCCGATAAATAAAAAAGACTGCCAAAACGGCGCCTAATGTGAGGCTCCGATTCTGGCAGTCTTCCAAGCTGTTGGGCTGGACACACCTATGTTCATACAGGCATTGAACCTGTTTAGCAGATTTTGCCATATCTACTCGCGCTCGTCTATCACCACTTTGCGCAAACGACCACACCGGACGGTTGACAGCACAAGATAACGAGCGTGCCGACTAAGAGGTCAGCCTTCCCTTGAGAACAGAGGGTCTCGACTAGTTGTACTTGTAGAAACCCTCTCCTGCATTGACTCCGGTTTTGCCGGCATCGATGTAGGACTTGAGCACTGTGACAATCTTGCCGGGTATCGAATCGGGGTCGGAGGCCTGCGGATTCATGATCGTGATGTTGTACGCAGTGGTTAATCCTACGATGTCAAGAATGCGGAATGGACCGAGAGGCGCTCCGGTTGCAAGCATCCATGTCTTATCGATGGTCTCGGGGTCTGCGACTTCGTTTGCAAGAAGGGCTTGTGCGGAATTGAGGAACGGAACGAGCATGCTGTTCAGGATATAGCCGGGCTGCTCTTTCTTGAGTTTAAGAGGTACCATGCCGATAGCTTCTGCGAATTCAACGATCTTGTCGAATGCCGCAGGATCCGTTCCAGCGTGTCCCATGACTTCGGCGGTGTTGTTTCTCCAAATCTCGTTGGCAAAATGAAGCGCTAGATACTTATCAGGCCTGCCCGTATATTCTGCGAACGCGCTTGGGAGCATCGTCGAGGAGTTTGTGACGAGGATCGTGTGCTCGGGGAGAAATTTCGCTAGCTCGGTGTAGAATTCCACCTTCTGCTTTGGGTCCTCTGCGATGGCCTCGATTACGAGGTCGGCATCTTTTGCGGCTTCCTCGTAACTGGTTGTGTACTTCAGGCTCTCGAATGCGGTCTCTACCTTGGACTTCAGTTCATCGATCTGTTCAGGTGTTAGACCCTGCTTGGAGGCGAGCCCCCTGCAATAAGCTGCGGGATTCGTCTTCATGGTTTCCAGCGTGGCCAGGTAGATGTTCTTCAATCGTTCGAACTTGGGCTTCGCACGGTCGATAGAGTCCTCACTCCTCAACCAGACGGTCACGTTGAAATCCTTGTAAGCACTCTGGAAAGCGATCTGGCTGCCGAGCACACCACCACCTGCAACTACGATGTTCTTGATATCCATTCCTGTTTCCTTTCAGCACGTTTCCTACGTATCCTTGTCAACACATCGAATAAAGCTTTGATGCTATTGTGTAAACATACTACGGATAGGTTGTAGGCTCTTCCTAAATCGCTCCGACGGCACAAAGACCGTCGTTGAACAGCAGTTTCTTCCGCCGCGCGTGTCAACTGTGACCACATGCGTACGAGAATACCCCTAAGCATCTAGTGTCGGATGTGACGGGATTTCTATCGAGACAACTGAGAGAATTTTGTTAACAATTTTATGGGAATAAATCAATTGGGATCAACCTGCTTACTTAAACCTGCGGGTCTTCAATCCCCAGTAACGTTCGGATCACTTCTCCGGCTAGCATGAGTCCCATGATCGGAGGCATGAATGATATAGTGCCGAGGTCGGATCGCTCACTGCGAGCAGCTCCCTCTTTGGCCTCGACCTTAACCGGATTTTCGCGTGAATACAGTACATGGAGTTGTTTGATTCCGCGAATGCGGGCCTCTTTTCGCACCACCCTGCACAACGGGCAGACGGATGTGTCATGGATATCTGCGAATTCGAGCATCCCGGGGTGGAATTTATTGCCGGCGCCCATGCTGCTTACAAGCGGAATCCCCTGCTCGTCAGCATACTGGGCAAGCGCCAGCTTCGTAGAAATCGTGTCGATGGCATCAATCACATAATCGGGGCGCACGTCGAAAAGCTCAGGGAGGTTCTCGGGAAGCACGAATTGGTCATGGGTAGAAACCGTGATCCTAGGGTTGATGTCGGCGATCATCGCGCGCATGACATCGATCTTCCTCTGTCCAACAGTGCTGTTGAAGGCGATTCTCTGTCTGTTGATATTGCTCGGCGAGACGACGTCATGGTCGATGAGGATCAAGTTTCCGATACCACCACGTGCAAGCGCCTCGACACAACTCGACCCAACTCCGCCGAGTCCGAATACCATAACCGTCGAATTCGCTAACTTAGCAAGGCCATCTTGCCCGATAAGTAGCTCCGATTTCACCATACTGTCTTGATTTTTCATCCGCTGAGTTCCCCTTTTTGAAGCAGTGACGTTGTCATGGTACACTTGCTTCAGGAGTAAGTGAAAGGGGAATCGGCGATGCGATATAAGATATACCCTAGCGATGGCGGAACTGAGGCGCCTTGCATCTATTTCATCGATTCGAAAGAGGGTAATTTCGACCTCACAGCGTCTTTATCTGGCCAACGGGTCACGGTCGTCCATATCTTCGACGCGGACTGGAACCATGATTTGAGCCCATGGCCGGCCCAACGCCTTTATAAGCGCGACGAGGCCGATTTTGCCGGCAACGCAGAAGCTTATGTCCAACGTCTTGAATACGAACTCGTCCCCTTGATTGAGCAAGAACAAGGGCTCGATCCTCTTAAACGAGGTCTTGTGGGATATTCCATAGCGGGGCTGTTTGCTCTGTTCGCCGCTACGAAGACGGGTTTCTTCGATGCGGTTGCCAGCGTTTCAGGGTCACTATGGTTCGATGATTGGGTCCCTTACCTGGAGAAAGTCGGCATCGTGAATCCTAAATGCTTCGTATATCTTTCTATAGGCGACAGAGAGAAATTGACCGGGAATGCCCGTCTTGCTTGCGTTGAAGAGCGCACCGTGGAGACGCTCGAGCTGCTGAAAAGCAAAGGGATTGTCACTGAATTCCGGCAAACCAAGGGTGCGCACATTGAAGATGTCGACGCCCGATTGCGCCTTGCGTTCGAAACGCTGACTCAGCATTTATAATCGAGTGGCGTAATCCTCATTCTATTTTGATGAAACATCAAAAATATTCTTGTATTTTTCACCTGCTATAATCACTCGGTTAAACATCAGCTTTCCAACTGTCGTTGTAGGATTTTCATCTGGAAACTCGATATAAACTCCGTGCCGATACGCGCACTGCATGCTATCCGTATAGCACCATAATTTCATGATATCGTAAGCTTTTGTGACGGGGTCATGTTTCGATGCCCTTTTTGCTTCTATAACGAGATAGTTTTTATCGTTCGTGCCTCTTTTATGGCACACAATATCAGGTCGGACACGAACAAGCACGTTTTCACCTGAGGTTTTTGTGAGCCAAATACCAACAATTCTCTCTGCATCATCAATTATCATGCGATCCGAATCTTCAAGTTGGGATAAAAGAGTTTCTAGGGTTTTTATGCCTACTTCTATGCCTTCATTCAACTTAGATTTTATGTCGTCCCTTATATATTCTGGTATGCGGTTGGAGCTATTCAATACAGCAATAATTCCCTTTTTCATTGTACCGACGAGCGGATCAAAATTGACTGTTTTATCTCCATTAAGACTCTTATTCCATTCGCAATCAACATCAAGGTCAGCATAGGCTCCTTGTAGATACATTGCAAACCGATGAACTATTGTCTGTTCGTTAAGCCCCTTTTCTAAAATATAGTGATCGCGGTCAAGAAGATGCTGAAATGCTCTTTCAAATCCTGGTACGCCGGGCATAGGGACAAAAAAACCCGGCTGACG
>JAAXUU010000138.1 GCA_013335845.1 Actinomycetota bacterium | reverse complement strand
CCGAACCCGAGGAGCCTCTCGACATACTTGCCGATAAGATCGCACTCGAGGTTGACTGTGTCTCCGGGGTGTTTGCTCAGTAGAATGGTCTCGTCTCCCGTGTGAGGAATGAGCGAGACCGAGAAGCCCTGCGAGGTGAGTCGCGCCACGGTGAGGCTGACCCCGTCAACCGCAATCGACCCGCGCTCGAGAACGTAGCGTAGCAGGCCGGGTTCGGCCGCGATCGTGACCCAGGTCGCATTGTCTTCACGGCTTACGCGCGCGACCCGACCCAAGCCGTCGATATGCCCGCTCACAAGGTGGCCGCCGAGGCGGTCCTGCAAGCGCAGCGCGCGTTCAAGATTCACACGATCGCCGGCGCGCAGTTCCGAGAGGTTGGTGCGACGCACGGTTTCTGCCATGACGTCGGCTTTGAAGTATTCACCGGCGAGAGATGTCACAGTGAGGCACACGCCATTGGTTGCGATGCTGTCACCCACGCGTGTTCCCTCGAGAACCGTGCCGGCTTTGATGGTGAGGATCGAAGACTTCGACCCATGGCGCACTTCGCGTACGGTTCCCATTTCCTCGACGATGCCTGTGAACATCCCTATCCCCTCTCGATATAGCCGGTTAGAAGGATGTCCTCACCTACGGAATCGGTGGTCATCCTGGTTAGGCGGACCGCATCTGCAAGGCGCTCGATGCCGCGTCCACCGAGCGGCGTTTTGGCATCTTCGCCCCCGATGAGCATTGGAGCTATGAACCAGTGGACCTTATCGACGCATTCCTCGGCAAGGAGCGAGGCGGCCAGGGTCGAACCGCCTTCTGCGAGGATGCTGTCGATGCCTTGCGAACCGAGTTGACGCATGAGCGCCTTCAAAGGAACGCGGCCGTCGGGATCGTCGAATACAATCACCTGTGCGCCGCGCTCGCGTATGCGGTCGACCTTGCGAGCATCCGCCCGTTGTGTCGTCGCGATGATGGTAGGAGTCTCGTCGAGCGTGTGTAGGATGCGTGCGTCTTCAGGTGTACGAAGCGCGCTGTCGGCCACGATGCGGACCGGGTTCGCGCCGCCGGGGATGCGGCACGTGAGCTGCGGGTCATCAGCCAAAACCGTTCCGACGCCAACGAGAATCCCCGTGCTCATGTCACGCAATTCGTGAACCCGATACCGGGATGCCTCGCATGAGATCCACTGGGATTCGCCGGTCGATGTGGCGATTTTCCCATCAAGTGACATCGCAAGTTTCAGCGTGACAAAGGGCTCTTTCTCGAGGATGTATTTCATGAAGACCTCGTTAAGCAGCGTGCTCTCATCCGCGAGCACTCCGGTCACGACGTCGATCCCGGCCGAACGCAAGCGAGCGATACCGGTACCCGAGACCAGAGGGTTGGGATCGGTCGCGCCGATAACGACGCGGGAGATTTTCTCGGCGATGATGCGGTCGGCGCACGGAGGCGTACGTCCCTCGTGGGAGCACGGCTCGAGTGTGACGTACATACACGCGCCTTCGACATCCTCGGTGGCGTTGCGGAAGGCATTCACTTCTGCGTGGGCTTCTCCGCAACGCTCGTGGTAGCCCTTGCCTATGATCCGCCCGTTATTCACGATGACCGCGCCCACCATAGGGTTGGGTGCTGTGCGACCGCGCCCCTGAGCGGCGAGCTGCAGGGCATGGCGCATGTAGTCCTCGTCCATTTTTCGCGTGTACGTGTCGTTCATCGTTACATCCTCATCCAAGTTGCGCCGTGCGTACGCTACAAGGTGCCGCAATAAAAAACCGTCCGAACTTGAGTCTTCAGGTCCGGACGGTGTGAGTACGCCTTGGGTTGCGACAATTAAAAAACCCTGGATTCCATAGGAAACCAGGGCATACGTCGCAAACATAGGAGTTCGCAATTCTTCTTCCATCCAGACTGTACTGTCGGCTTCGGAGTTTCACCGAATCTTGCCTTGCGGCTCGTGGGCTTTACCACCGGTAGGGAATTTCACCCTGCCCTGAAGATTTGTTATTCGATTTTGTCGCACTATACAGACCGCAAATGCGTTCGTCAAGACATCGCGCTGCTTCTATCGATAGAACATATAGGATACACAGTGGCTACTCGTGGGCTACTCAGGTGTTACTCAGAGTGCTTCCTGCCGGTTATTTCCAAACTACTTCAGCTTCTTTTCTCGGCACCGTCCTGAGATATGTGACACTTGGATAACCGACTACCAAACAGGCAACTACTTGTTGCCCTTGCTCAAGCTGCAAATAATCTTTCATCTCTTTAGAATACGCAGCCACTCGTGTAAAGAAGCCGCTATAGACCATTCCCAATCCCTGCGCATACACCATCGTTTCCATATGAGCCGCAGCGATACATGCATTTTGAACAGACTCTGATACAACGAGAATCACAGTTCCCGCATCATAGAACAACCCGTCTTTCCTGTTTTGATCATGATAATCCCGATACATCTGTTTCCACAGATTCACATACCAAGATACATTCATCTTCTTCTTTTCCTCAATCGAGAGATTCGCCATGGTATTCAACCCATCGATCGCCATTGTTCTCAAGGAGTCGATGTCGTCTCTCACAACCTGGAAGGATACATTCTGCTGATTTCCGCCGGTTGGAGAATATCTCCCTGCTTCGATGATCTTTTCGATTTTCTCGATTTCCACTTGCTTGTCTGTGAATTGTCGTATCGTTCTTCTGTATTTCAATGAACGCAAGTATTGGTCTGGGTCTATCTCGAATTCACCTTTTTCAAATTCTAAAATCTCAGATGAAGGATAATTTTCCAAAATAATCGCATTCGTTGGACAGACTGCAACACAATGCCCGCATTCTATACATCGTGCTCTTTTTGACTTCGCCTTACGCTCGATCACTTCTATATCGTTTGTGAAACAGTCTTTCACGCATAGCCCACAACCAATACATTTTTCCTCATCGATCGTAATCATTTTCATTCCCCTTCGTGCTTTTCGAGGTGCGCGTTCGCCATCTTCTACAGACAACGGAAAGCCGTATTTTAAGTTAACTAATATCCCGCGCAAGGGCCTTCTCGGCAGATCGACTCTCGCTAAATAAGCCGA
Organism: Actinomycetota bacterium; assembly: GCA_013335845.1. Classification (GTDB taxonomy): domain Bacteria; phylum Actinomycetota; class Coriobacteriia; order Coriobacteriales; family RUG844; genus JAAXUU01. The sequence continues at coordinate 1,834 of JAAXUU010000138.1, read as the reverse complement.
TCGAAATAGAAGGATACCAGGAGATACTCACGCTCATACGTGTTGTCTAAATCGAGTTTGAATGTATCCTTGATTTTCTCGATCCTGTAGAGAATCGTGTTCCTATGAACGAACATGAGACCGGATGTTCTATGATAACTTCTTTCACAATGAAGATAGGTCTCCAATGTGTTGTAGTAATCCGTCTTGTTCAGCCTGTCATAACTCCTGAGAAGCGAAATGACGGGATGAAGACAGAATCGCTGGTACTCCCTATCGGAGGTTCGGATCAATTCATAGAGGCCGCAATCATGGAACAGTGTCAGACCTATATCATTCGTCAATCCATGGGCGAATGCGTCCATAGCCTGTCGGTAATAATACGATGTTTCCAGTAGTTCATGGAAAGGCTCGCTGATACCGAAACGAAGCGGGATCTCCTTTTGGATTTCCGACACCGCAGCAAATATGGCCTTATCGTCTTTGGTTGTGTTCACCAGACAGACGATATAATGATTGTAGAATGCAACGATTCCATTCGGGATATGTGAGCGCAACATATCCGTGAATGATTGTAAGACGCTATCATTGGTAAGCTGATCGATGCCGACCAAAACGATACGATAGGAATCCTGCGCCTTCCAGTTCTTGATAATCAAAAGTTTGTATGTATCAAGTTGGGTGGCTTCGCCGGAGAGAAGCGGCTCCACGATAAACGACTCCGAGTTGTAGCTAGGGTTGAGAGTGTCATTAAAACGTGGCTGCGGTTCGATCGTGGCGAGAACCTTATCTATGACGCTAGCGATATGCAATTCATAGTTTGTGATGGGCGTCTTGGACGCGATGATGAATTGCCCCGCCAAGTTCCCGTTGCAGTCGGAATAACTCGTCATGATTCCGTGTGGATAGGGTGCCGCTAGCGGGTCTTCGAAAACACGTAGCCTTTGCCTATCTACCATTAGTCGAATGAATGGGCTGTCTTTTGACTGATAGATCGTGTCGACAGCCAGCTTCCTCTTGTCGATCAACTCATCCCAAATCGAGTTGACACCTTCCTCCTGATACTCCAACGACCAAGCGACCAAGTTGAATGACATGTCGATAAGGAACATCGGTCCGAGCAAACCGTAACAGTTGGAAATGATGCACTGCTCCGGATGCTCTTTTCGAGTACATCCGAAAAGGGTTCTTTCCCAGCTATTGTAGAAATCGAAAGCCTCTGAAACGATATTGAAAATATCTCCGACGTCGCCGGAACCGATGCTGATCGCATCATTCTTATTGATTAAAAGTATTTCGTTTGAAGTTGAGTCATGGAAAAAGTCCTTAGTCTCGCCGACGTAGATCAAGCTGTCGTCAAGAGTGATGCTGGGGGAAAACAAGCGAGCACCCGATATAGTTTGTTTCCCGTCCGTAATCGACACGACGGGGTCGTAACGCTCCAACCATTTCTTCAAAATCCAGACGCTCAGTTTCATGGAACCTCCTGTGCAACAAACACAACCGGTTTTCGGTTTGCGAAGAAACCTATATGGAACGAACGGCGCTACCGATAGTCTACGGACCCGTTAAGGCACGATAGTCCATCGGCGATTGTGCGAACGTCACAATAATTTGTAGCACATATCAAGTACTATTTCTATAGTAGTTTTACCATGTTTCAATATGAGAATACTCAGTGGCGAACCATGCAGGACATCTGGATAGGACTATGTAGGATTTGCGTCGAATAGGTAGCATGCCACAAAGTGCTCGGGTGTAACCTCTACGAGTTCCGGCACCTTCGTATCGCATGCACAGGAAGTGCACCCGCTCTTTGCATAACAACGACTTGCGAAGCGAAGATCGGAAGAGC
>JAAXUU010000137.1 GCA_013335845.1 Actinomycetota bacterium | reverse complement strand
GTGACACGAGGGTTACCGGCGATGTTCGCATGCTATCGGCATCGAAGGAGCTGTTGAGCTCGTAATCCGTGACCGCCATGACATCACCAAACGTGACGTCGCTATAGTAGAAATCAACCTGGGCATCTTCGGCGACATACTCACTGTATTCGGGGACATCGCGTTCGAGAGCGGCAACCATATCATAATCGTCTGCTTCGGCGCGCGCGATTTGATCGGATGACGCTTGAGTTCCCTCGGCAGAGCCATCAAGGGCATCTATCGTTTTGTAGAAAGCACAGAAAGAAGCGTCATAGACGGTGATTTTCTCGAGGTCGCTATTGAAGGAAGCACATATCGCCAGTCCTCCACAGGTCGAAGTGAGCGCCAGGAAGAGGGTCATGCATACCAGGCCGATCGAGATAAACGTCGTATTCACTTTGCTATTAAGCTGTCGCAGGGTGAACATATTAAGGCCGGAATAATAAAGCTTCTTATTCGACTGCACGACGCGTAGTAAAAATCCCGATAGTGAGAAGAAGAAGAGCACCGTGCCTATGCAAACGAGTACGGTGGATGCGATGAACTCAGGACTAATCTGCGTGAGACCGTTTTCAATGAGCAACTTATAAGCGATCCCTATCATGACAAGCGAGATGACGAACAACACAACCGAGAGGGGCAGGCTACGTAACTTCACATTCTCGCTGACCTTATCGGCGTTAAGGAGATCGATAAGGGAGTATTTCGAGACAGTGAGTACATTGAAGATGAGCGCTATCGTGAAGATGATGGCGAAGTAGAGGATGGTCTTGATGTATGCCTCGAGTGAGAACACGAACATGAAGACGTCGATCTTGATCTCGAAGAGCGCCGCAGTAAGATAAAGGAGCCCTTGCGATAGGGCGATGCCGAGCAAGAGTCCCACAGCCAACGAGACGATTCCCACAAGTAGTGCTTCCAGCACGATGATTCGAGAAACCTTGCTTTTATCCATGCCCAAGACAAGATACATGCCGAACTCTTTTTTGCGTCGGCGGATAAGAAAACGATTCGCATAGGTGATTAGAAAGCCCAAAATGACCGAAAGGAAGATCGATACACCGTTTATGAGAGTAGAGAGCAGTTCCATCATATTGTTTTGTATCTCGCTCATTTGAAGGACGGCATGTTGCTGTGACATCGAGTTGAACGCATAGAAGACGCAAACGCCAAGGACGAGCGTGAGGAAGTAGACTGCGTAATCTCTGAAACTTCGCTTGACGTTACCCAGGGCGAGTTTAAAGTACATCGGCACTGTCACCGCCCAAGAAGGAGATAACCGCCACTATATCCGTGAAGAATTCCTTGCGCGTCTTGTCGCCCTTGATGATTTCGTTGAAGAGCTTGCCATCTTTGATGAACAGAATACGCGAGCAGTAACTTGCCGCGTATGAATCGTGGGTGACCATCAAGATAGTCGCATGACGTTGCGTATTGAGCGTCTTGAAACTCTCCAACAGCATCTTCGCGTTTTTGGAATCGAGGGCGCCTGTCGGCTCATCGGCTAATACGAGGGAGGGTTCCGAGACCATGGCTCGCGCCGCGGCTACACGCTGCTTCTGTCCGCCGGACAACTGGTACGGGTTTTTGTCGAGCGTGTCGGTGATGTCAAGCAATTCGGCGATGTCCTTCACGCGTGTCTCGACTTCGCGTGGGGGAACATTGCATATGGTGAGCGCGAGCGCGATATTCTCCCGTGCCGTCAGGGTATCGAGCAGGTTCGCCTCCTGGAATACAAACCCCAGGTCTTCTCGGCGGAATCTCGAAAGCTGCCTGCTATTCAGCTTGGTTATCTCTTTTCCATTGATGAAGATATGACCGGAAGTCACGTTATCGATGGTGGAGATGCAGTTGAGCAGAGTCGTTTTACCACTCCCGCTTGCTCCCATGATGCCGATGAACTCGCCCGGTTGTACATCGAAACCTATACTGTCGAGGGCCTTGGTGAGGTTGCCTTTATTGCCGTAATATTTTTCTATGTTCTGACAGGTTAAAACAGGTTGCATAGCGTTCCTTTCATATCTTGAGTGCAGGGTACCGTCATTACACTATGCACTCCGACGTCAGAACGTGCCATCGATGTTCCTTACCTCAATCTTATAGTTTTGTAAGGTTATAGTTTTGTGTGGTTCCGAGGTCATTCGACAAAATCCCGCGTATCGAGAGGAAAAACTATAGTGACAGTCGTTCCTTCTCCCTGCACTGAAGAAAGGTCGATTGAAAGCCCCATCTTGTTGCAGAGCTTTTTGCAAAGATAAAGACCGATACCTGTCGATTTGGGATACGATCGACCGTTGACCCCTGTGAATCCCTTGTCGAAGACTCGGCTCACGTCCTCTTTAGGGATGCCGATGCCGTTATCCTCGATCTTCAATGCGATGCAGGTTCCTTCATGGCTCTCTTTGGTGAAACGAAGGACCGCCTCGTGTTCTGCGTTTGTCGTGCGATATTTGACGGCATTGGCGATCACCTGTCCGAGGATGAAGTCAAGCCACTTCGCATCGGTATAGACGTCGAAATCGAGTCCCTCGAGCTGAGGTGTGATATGACTTTCGATAAGTGCGCGAGAATGTTTACGCAAGCTTGCCTTGACCATGCTCTCGAGATTGTTTGCTCGGATGGTGTAGTCTTTTTCGAGTGTGGCAGCTCGAGAGTAATAGAGCGCCTGTTCGACGCACGCCTCGATACGGTCGATCTCGACATCGAGTGCTTCGCTTGTGCGATTTCGGTTGTTTTCAACTATCAGATGCGCTGCGGCGAGTGGAGTCTTGATTTCATGGATCCACGTCTCGATATACTCGCGATATTCTTCTGAGGCAATGCGATACGAAGCGATTGTATCGTTCATGTCCTTGCCTGCATGCGCAAGCGCATCGAAGCACAGCGTGCCCTCAACGAAATCCGGGCGTTCGAGCAATTCTGAGATAAGGTAGTGTTTGTCCAGACACTCGATTGTGTCGGCGAGCTCGCTATAAAAACGGCGACGACGCAGATAATCTAAAATCGTAGCGCAGATACATGCTGCCAGCAGCATGCTGTCGACGAATACGATCTGCAGGACCGAAAGACCGAAAACATACAATACCAATGCTATCGACAGCAACGTGATGAGGCAGAAGGCGAGCGACACCGCCTTGTCTTTGAGGAAACGGGAGAGTTGCATCTTTATACCATGTATCCAAGACCGCGCTTTGTTCGGATATATTCTCCCAGGCCGATGGAGGCGAGCGTTGAGCGCAGACGATTCACGTTGACGGTCAAGGTGTTGTCGTCGACGAATTCATCTGACTGCCATAGTTCGTTCTGCAAATCGGCACGGGAAACGATTTCGCCATGGCGTTGCATCAGTACATGCAGTATGCGCAATTCGTTTTTAGTGAGCTCCGCATCGTTTCCTCCGTACGACACCCGGCTTTTCGCCGTATCGAGAGCAAGACCCTTATGGGTGAGCGCCGAGTGGTCCTTGTCACCATAGGTGCGCCTGAGTATCGATGCGATGCGCGCAAGAAGAATCTGCGTATTATAGGGCTTGGTGATGAAATCATCGGCTCCGAAATTCATACTGACGAGTTCATCAAGTGTGCTATCGCGGCTGGTCACCACGATGATAGGAACCTCGCTTTGTGAGCGTATCTCCTTGCAGATGAGGTGTCCATCCACATGCGGCAGATTGAGGTCGAGCAACACCAAGTCCGATGAAGCAGCTTGTACTTCTAGAGGTACGCGGTCGAAGTTCTGCGTAAGTGCGACTTCATATCCGTTGCGTTCGAGCAGGATACGAAGCTCCCGTGCTATTTGCTTGTCGTCTTCAACGATGAATATTCTATGCATGGTTCCCGTGATCAGCCGAGGTTTTGATACCCATTATAGCTATTTGTGCCCCCTGCTATCATCAGTTCGAACCGAATCGTCATCTATGCAGGTGTCGGTATGCTTGTCTATATATCTGTCGTCGCATTTTTCCTCTCCCGTTTTCGTGCCTCACGCAAATTGCGTGAGGTTTTTTGTTGCAAATTACCCATCTTTCACCCATCCCGCAGATAGGAGTTATCGTCCCCATTTTCTAAAGTTCCTTTAACGAAGCGCTAAGCGAAGGCAGTTTAGTGGAGGGGACGATTTTGATTTGCTAGAGGGTCCAAACGTTGAACGTTTGCCTCGTATAAGAGTCATATAAGAGAAAAAGGGAGGGGGCTCGCAAGGCAACAAGTCTTGCGGGAAGTATGCATGAATCAAGCAGATGAACTATGCGTCAATCAGGCACCAGCACAAACATCATCAAACATAGCGGATCGGGTGTCGCTCATAGAAATCGATGTGATTGACGAAGAGAAGGACAACGGACTCGTTGATCCCGCGATAACCGATGCAAGCATCACCGAGGCCGAACTATCACTACCGGAACTGAGCTTCCAGGAAAAACTGTTCATCCTTGAAACGGCCGTTACTCGCCATGCGCTCAATAGGGAAATCCTCTACAACATATTGGCTTGCTGTAAAGAAGAGAGCACCTTGGAAGAAATCGAGCACGTGGTTTCTTCGTGCCCTGAGTTCAAGTCGGCAACTCAAAGCCCGTACCAATCTATCAAGATCCTCAAGCGTTCCTATGGCCTTGATCTCATCGAGCGCGATGCCGAGGGAGGCGTTGTTGTCGCCGAGCAGAAAATCGGTTTGACTGAAGACGAAATCGACGATCTTATCTGCTCCCTCTCGTACATCACTACCGAGGTTGGAAATTACTTCGTCGAGCTGCATCGTCCCAAGGCCCGCCTTATCGAGCTCTTGAACCTAGTCCCGGAACGAACCGATACGTACACGGAACTGCTTGAGTACGTCAATGAGGCTCCCAATAGTTACAAAGAGATCGAAGCATTGCTGACGGATCGGCCTGTCCTCGAAATAGTAATCGAT
>JAAXUU010000136.1 GCA_013335845.1 Actinomycetota bacterium | reverse complement strand
CCAGACTATCACAGGCCGAGCAACTGCTCACAAGCGACGTCGATGCCTCGCTCGCCGAAGCGCAGGCGTCACTGCAGTATGCAGAGACGGCATTGCAATGGGCCCAATCGAATGTGGGATCCTACAACCAAGGTTCCTACCCAAGCACGGGATTCCCGCAAGGGACAGGCGGCTCCCAAGGCGGACTTTCAGACATAGGGGGCTCGTTTGCGGGCGCCTTGCTCGCCGGCGTTCTGCAGAGCGTCCTTTCAGGTGGCAGAAGCAGCGGCTCGAGTGGCGGCTTCTCGCCTCGGTCGTTCGGTGGTTCAAGCATGAGGCGAAGCGGCGGCGGGGGCTTCTCGCCAAGATCATTCGGTGGTTCAGGTGGTCGTCGCGGAGGCGGCGGACGCTTTTAGCAGGTAATAGACACTAGGTACCCAATGTAGGGGAAAGGAAGGTCGTCATGCCAGCGCAACAATCCATCCTTGGAAGGATCGCCCAACTTGCACGCGCGAATATCAACAACCTCCTCGATGCAGCGGAGGATCCACAGCTTATGATCGATCAGATGATCCGCGATTACACGGACAACATCCAAGAGGCGGAGGCGGCGATCGCCCAGACTATCGGGAACCTGCGCCTTATGGAAGAAGATGTCCATGAGGATGAAAAAGCTGCTGCCGAGTGGGGTCAGAAAGCCAAAGCCGCAAGTGCGAAAGCCGACCAAATGCGTGCGGCTGGGCAAACAACCGATGCCGACAAGTTCGATAACCTCGCGCGCCTCGCGCTCAAGAAGCAGATCGACTTCGAGCAGGAAATCACCGCCCTCAAACCCACAGTTGAAAGTCAGACCGTCGTGGTCGATAAGCTGCGCAGCGGTCTCGATGGAATGAAAGGCAAACTCGACGAGCTCAAAGCGAAGCGCGATGAACTTGTTTCACGGGAGCGCCTTGCAGAAGCACAGACCCAGGTACAAGATGCGCTTCAGTCTATCGACATAACAGACCCGACCAGTGAACTCGGTCGTTTCGAGGATAAGATCCGCCGAGAAGAAGCCAAGGCCCGCGGTGCCGCCGAGCTCGCAGCTTCGACCTTGGATGCGCAGTTCGAAAGCCTTGAAGAAGCTGAAGACGATACTGAAATCGAGGCGAGACTCGCGGAGCTCAAGAGTCCGCTCTAGGTAACTCTCGATACTACCGGATCTCCTTCGATAAGCGCACGTGGATCACGCCCCCTCAAGTCCGAAACTTGAGGGGGCGCCCTAGTATCAGACACAATCTGCACGTTCCGCCTGCATAGAGAGGTTCCGTTTTTTGAACCATCTGCTATTGCTTCTTTTATCGAAAGCTGGTTTCCTTAGGGCTGTCCATTAATCGGAGGTATACGTGAAACTGGTCGACATCATGATCGTGGTGCTGGGCGCCGGTATAGGCGGAGGAGCCCGCTATGCGATCGGCGGTTGGATTACCAACAACTTGAGCACATCATTTCCCTGGCACACGTTGGCCATAAACATCAGCGGTGCATTCCTGCTCGGTTTGCTCATGGCTCTCTCCATTGACCGCGGGGTTGTTCCGGGAAGTTGGCGGCTCTTTCTCGGCACGGGCGTCCTCGGAGGATTCACTACGTTTTCAACGCTTTCCTATGAGAGCGTTGCGCTTATAGAACAGGGTCTATTTGTTCAAGGAGCCGGCAATATGCTGGGGACTGCAGTTATCGGCATTTTGGCAGCCATTGTCGGCCTTGCGGTCGGTAGAGCGATTTAAGGAGTCCGATACCCATGAAGACGTCGCAAAACGCCAAACGAGTCACCATATTTATCGGCGAGTCCGATAAATGGCATCATCAGCCCCTGCACACTGCTATCGTGCGGATGCTCCGCGAAGAGGGTATCGCCGGTGCAACCGTCATCAAAGGCATCGAGGGCTTCGGTAAGAACAGTCGCATCCACACAACGAGCATCCTCAGACTTTCCGAGGATCTGCCTATCCTCTTGACGTTCGTCGACAAACCGGAGAAGGTCGAAGCCATCATGCCGCATATAGATGAGATGATGGGCGGCGGTTTGGTCATTGTCGAGGATGTCGTGGTATATAAATACTCGGACGCAAGCGGGAACTAGCAGACCGCATAACGGCGGAATCGAAACAATCGTAAAGGTAACTTCGTGAGCTTACTCAACCAAAACGTAACACGGCGCACAGCTTTAAAACAAATCACAGCTGCAACCATCGCATCCGGAACACTCTTTGCCCGCCCCAACTCACGCGCTTTCGCTACCACCGGGGATTGCCCTACTCCCAATGAAGCTCCCTCATTCCATACCTATGACGTCAGCGATATTCAAACGACGGCGGATCCCTCCGCTTGGAACCGCCTCGATAGTAATGGCGCAGAGGCTCGATTCATCATCGGTTCAGATATACATATCGGTCAAACCGATGCTGCGAGCACAAAGCTGAACAACGCCTTCTCCATCTTCAAGATGGTAGCCCCCGATGCAAATGCGATTCTTTTCTGTGGCGATCTAACCGAGAACGGTACTGCCGATGAGCTCGGTTCTCTCAACAGCTTGATTTCCGCAAACATCGACCTTGGATTCGAGTCGACACCCGAAGTCCACTATGTCATGGGAAACCATGATTTTTACAATTCTTCCATCGCCGACTTCGAAGCACGGACGCGCCAAACACAGAATTCGGTTGCAGTAGTAAACGGAATCACGATCATCAAACTCTGCGCAAGCAGCTGGTATGGTGACTATACAGGTTGCTACGATTTTCTCGCGAACGCCCTCCGGGAAGCCGGTACCAGCGGCAAACCCATTCTTGTTCTTGGACACCACGGTATCCAGGATACGGTTTATGTAACACCGGAATGGCACGGTATATGGGGGAACTTGATCACGCTCATGCAGCAATATCCTCAGATTATCCATTTCTCCGGGCATTCCCACGCACCGCTTGCGCACCCGAATTCCATCAACCAGGATCTTGGTTTCACATGCATTCAGTGCTCGACGCTCGGGTCCTACTTCGAGATGGAGTCCGGTACAGATGACGGATCGAGACCTTCGGGTGCGTGGAATGCCTCCCAAGCACTCGTTTTGGACGTTGCCGCCGATGACAGTGTCACGATCCATCGCTTGGATCTAAGCAAAAATAGGTACATCGGGAATCCATGGGTATTCCATCCTCTCAACGATCAGCCTTACACGATCGCCTCTCGATGGAATGCCAGCTACAGCCCTGGATTCGTGGATACCTACATCACGAAGAGTACGAACGAGGGGACTCTCACGATAACCAACCCTCAGGCGACGAAACTCGATGATGACGAGAACAACTTCGCGCACACCTATCATATCACCGTGCATTCGAGCACCGGCTCCCATCTGGTTGACGAATTGATTTACTCGGATTTCTACAACACCGAGATGGCAGATACCTTCACACGCGTATATGAAGGAATAAGCGAGGCGGCGAACTCCCTCACGGTGCGTATCACCCCGATCAACCCATGGGGTTTTGGCGAGAATACCCTTGTGAGTAGCTGCCCTTTCACTATTGCAGAATTGGGTGGTGCTAATCGTTACGCGACGATGCAGAACATTGCAGTGGCCGGATTCGATTCCGCAGCTGAGGTTATCATCGCCTCCGGTGAAGATTTTCCGGATGCCTTGGCGGCGGCCGGCCTCGCCGGCATCAAGTCCTGCCCCTTGCTTCTAACGGAGCGAGCATCGCTCAGCTGTGAGGCATTATCAGAGATTTCTCGATTGGATGCCAAAAGAGCGACGATCGTCGGTGGCGTCGGAGCTGTTTCGGATCAGGTAGACGCATCTTTGGGAGGTCTCGGTATAGAAGTAGCAATGCGCTATTCGGGACAAGACAGATTTGAAACGGCACGCTTGATCTATATCGATAACGTAGATGCATGGGGAACGACGGCCATCATCGCAAGTGGCTCTAACTTCCCCGATGCGTGCGGAGCTGCTCCTATAGCGTACAACCTGAAGGCTCCGATTTTTCTTGTCGGATCGGACGGAATGCTTTCGCCCGAAGCGCAAGATTTGATACGAAACGGTGGATTCACATCGATCGTCATAGCCGGCGGAACCGGAGTCATTTCGTCCACTGTCGATACCTTGTTCGCCGACGTTTCCACACTGCGTCTTGGGGGAGATAGCCGCTACGAAACAAGCTCGCTGTTGGCAACCTACGGTAGACAAATCGCAGGACTCACAGGCGATTCCGTGGCAATAGCCAGCGGTTCGAATTTCCCCGATGCTTTGACAGCCGGTCCCCTCCAAGGAAGTGAAAGCGGAGGAATGCTTCTCTGCGATAGCGGGAATACCTCATATGTTCGGTCGTGGCTTTCGGATAGCGCGAACTGTGGCGTCAATACCGTCCGTTACTGCGGCGGAATGGGCGTGATCCCCCATGACGTACGCGATGCAGTTGAACGTGCTATCGCGAACAATCGATGATGTTCAGACCCTATTTAGGGTCCTTGATGCGGCAGATCTTCTCTTGACATCCGGCGCAGCGCAGACTGAGATTGAGCCGTTCACTGAAACGCTCGGGATGGCGATTGAAATTCAGCTCCCATCGTACAAGGACCGCGAGTGAAAGAGCGCACAGGGTCCATGAAAACCAGCTGGGTATGAACAGAAGCGGCGTTCCGTCCGGGCGGATTCCATGTTTGACGGCGCGGATCAAATCCTCGCCGGTGCGCTGTGTGCCGATGCCGCCCTGTCCGCTGGTGAGATTAGGCGTGATGACCTGTCCGATGGCGGGGTTATCCAAATACACCAAGCCCTGCAAATCCTCACCGTGACAGGCTTCGCATCCGCGATATTGAAAGATGCGTTTGCCTTCGGCAAGAGATTCTTCGTCGCTGGGGATTTCAACTATCTGAACAGGGACTTCGTATTTTTTGTTCAGCCGCGCC
>JAAXUU010000135.1 GCA_013335845.1 Actinomycetota bacterium | reverse complement strand
GCCTGAGCGACGGTATCGGGAATATCCTTCGGCCCCTGGCACGCACCGGCCAAGAATACACCGGCTGTGTGGGTTTCGACCGGCCTCAATTTGGGATGAGCCTCGGTGATCCATTCGTCCTTGTCGCGACCGACACCGAAAAGACCTGCGACATGTGCCGCTCCCTGGGACGCGACCATAGCCGTCTCGAGAACGACCAGATCGGCTTCGACCCTGATAGCTTCTCCGGTCAATGTATCGGCACCCCAACAGATGTACTTCCCGATTTCCTCATAGATCTTGGAAACACGACCTCTAAGGTATACAGCCCCATCCTGAAGGGTGTTCATGTAGAACTCGTCGTAGCCTTTACCCGGCGTCCTGACGTCCATGTAGAAGACGTAGCACTTACCATCCGGTGTCTTATCGAGATACTGGTGAGCATGCTTCGCTCCGTACATGCAACAGGCGCGCGAACAATAAGCTTTCCCCTTACTGGGGTCGCGGGAACCGACGCATTTCACGATGACGACCGACTTGGGTTCTGCGCCATCGGAAGGACGTTGGATGTGACCTTCTGTCGGTCCGGATGCATTCACGAGGCGTTCGAACTGCAAGCCTGTTATGACGTCCGGATAACTACCTCCGCCATACTCACCATAGAGGGATCCCCAGTCGATGAGTTCGTAACCGGTAGCGAGGATAACGGCTCCGTATGTCTCCGTCGTCACCTTATCGGTGTCTTCGTAATTTATGGCACCCGTCGGGCAGATTTTCGCGCATACCCCACACTTGCCGTCGATCAACTTCCTACAATGGACAGCGTCGATGACCGGTTTACTCGGGACGGCTTGGGGGAACATCTTATAAATAGCCTTGCGGTCATTCATATTCTGATTGAACTCATCAACGGTTTTAGTGGGGCACTTGGTTTCGCACATTCCGCAGCCCGTACACTTATCATAGTCGATATACTTGGCCTTCTCGCGGATAGTGACCTCGAAGTTTCCTACATAACCTGAGGCCGCTTCTACTTCGGCGAAGGTCTTGATAGTGATATTGGGATGCGCTCCGACGTCTGACATCTTAGGGGTGCAGATGCAGGCAGAACAGTCCATCGTCGGGAATGTCTTATCGAGCATGACCATTTTGCCGCCGAGGGAGGGCTCACGCTCGACGATGGTGACCTGATAGCCGGCATCGGCGATATCAAGGGCCGCTTGCATTCCGGCGATACCTCCGCCGATGACGAGCGCGCGCTTATGAATGGGAATCTGTGTTGTGAAAAGCGGGACGTTGCGATCGACTTTCGCAACTGCCATTTTTATGAGATCGATGGCTTTCGCCGTGGCTTCTACTTTATCTTTGTGGACCCAAGAGCACTGTTCACGCAGATTCGCGATTTCAAGCATATATGGGTTGAGTTCAGTCGATGAAAGCATTTTCCGAAACGTCAGCTCATGCATACGAGGCGAGCAGGCGCCGATGACGATACGGTCGAGCTTGTGCTCAATGATAGCATTCTTAATGGACTGTTGGCCTGGATCGGAGCACGTATATTTGTTGTCCTCGACATAGACGACTTCAGGGAAATCACGTGCCGCTTCCACGACCTTATCGATATCTACCGTTGCTGCGATGTTCGTGCCGCAATGGCAGATGAATACACCGATTCTGCTCATGCCTTTACCTCCTCAGGTGCTTCTTTCGTTTCGGTGTACCGGGAGAATACCGAAGTGGCTGGGTGGAAATGAAGATCGGCGCCGACTTCCTTCGCAGATGCCCCGAAGCTCAAACCTAGGAGTTCGGTGAAATAGTACACAGGTATATCGAATTTATCTGCACGGTTCTTGTTGATCTCGCCTTCGCGCATGTCGAGGTTGAGCATGCACAGTGGGCAAGCCGTAACAATCGCTTCTGCGCCGTTAGCAGCAGCGTTATTGAATATACGCTCGATGAGAGGGCGTGAGGCTTCGGGAGATGCGATCTGACCGGACGCGCCACAGCACTCGGTTTTAAAGGCCCACGCAACAGGAGAAGCTCCGACCAACTCCATAAGCTTATCCATGCTCTGTGGGTTCTCTACATCATCGAATTCACAGATGCTTGCAGGACGCACAAGCGCACATCCGTAATACGATGCGACCTTGAGACCGTTAAGGTTCTTCTTCACCTGTGCTGCGATAAGCTCCATAGCCTCAGGTTGCGCGAGAGCCTCGAGCAGACTGACGACCTCGCCTTTCGCTTCATAGGGCATCTCGATGAGATCTTCGATGTGCTTGCGGTTTTCTTCACTTTGGCGCGCGTAGTGTTGTGCCGCCTTCAAGCTGGCATAACAACCGGCGCAAGGAGCGAGGATGTCCAGTGTCGGATCCATCTTCTCGGAGATTGCAAGGCTGCGGGCAGGAAGCGCCAGCGAGAGATCCGTGTCGGTCAAAAGCGCCGCTGAAGTCCCGCAGCAATTCCAATCCGGAATCTCCTGCATTTCAAGACCGATCGCTTTCGCGACATACTCGGAGGAAATGGTGAAGGAGATACCCGTTGTGTCTGCCGAGCATCCAGGGAAATAAGCAAATTTCATGATCACTCAGCTCCCTTCTCGGTCTTCTTCATAATCTTACGGACAGAATCCTGATCTTTTACTTTGGATATCTTCATGCTTATCATGCCCCTTGAAAGCATTGCGGGGACATTGGGAACATCTTGGAAGAGATGCCCTGTGGTGAGATTGTACTGTGCCGCAAGTATCGCCTCATGGGACCTGCCGAAGCGACGCACGTTGGCCAAGAATGCCTCTTCGAATTTGTCACTGTCGGGAAACGGTTGATACCCGGCAGCTTTCGAGGCCTTTCTCGCTTCTCGCATGACGTTGGCGACATCGACATTCTGAGGACACCGCGCTGAACAGACATTGCAACTTGCACATATCCAGGGGGTGTTCGACTTGAGTACCTCGTCAAGAAGATCGAGTTGCATGAATCGGATGATCTTGTGAGGATGCGCATCCATACCCTGGGTCATCGGACAACCTGCAGAACATTTTCCGCACTGATAACAGTCTTTGACATTGACGCCGGCTTTCTCGGCTATATCTTTAACTGCGTTTGAATCAGAAATTGGAATTTTTGATACATCAACAATTTTCACAATATTTCCTTTCAAACGAACTTGTCCACACAGCACAGCCACTCTACGACTAAGTAGTAGGACACTTGGGTTGCATTGTAGCTCACTGCACCAAATGATACAGTACGCTATACGAAAATCACGGAAACGCATTCACGTTCGCGGTAAATATTCCTATGAAAGGATGATAACGCGTTTGTAGTCCCCGGCGCGCAGTATTTTCATCTGAGTGAGGTACTCATCCACGATATCAAGCGATGAAGTACTCACGACCTTCGGCTTGCAACACCGGCTGGCTTCTTCAAGCGAGATGCCGATAAAATCCCCGATATTCGAAAAATGAAATTGTTGGAGACCGATTCTATACTGCTTTTCATAGTCTATAGCCTGTTCATTCAATGTGAATGTGACGATTTCATGGCCGGCTGGAGCATACTCCACATAAACGCCCCGAGAAAACCGGTAACACTCCCCCTCCCCGCAGAGTGCCTCGTCACGCATCAGATGTTGCATGATATGCATCAACTGCTCACCTGTTACCGTGACACGATAGACCGCATCATCATAGGGGAATGTCTCGGTGAGATCTTTGAGCGTCACGATAGGGCCCAAAGCCTCTTTTCGCACGCTTCCTGAGCCGAGCAGCATGATATCGAGCTCGAGTGCATCCCGGAAAATATCGCTGAACACCGTGCCGAGTTGAGTTTGTGCGTTACGCACAGGATGCGTATATTGTTGGGGGAAACGACCGATCACACGCATATATTTCCGCTCAGTCTCCTCTTTGTATCCCTCTATGAGACCCTCTAAAACGATATCGCGCGAGCAGGTGTCATCGTTGATGTCGACGCTCTTCCAAGTAGTACAGCAAGTGCCGAGGGATGATCCCTCGGCACTTGTGTAGATACTGAAGCTATTCAGGAACGTTAGAAGACGAATCTAGAAATCCTCGTCCTCGAGTTCTTCTTCCTCGATAGCATCCTCTGACTCTTCGTCTTCGAAGCTATAACCATCGTCTTTGTCCTCAAGGCCGAAACCCATGGAACCGATGCTGCCGAGCAGCTCGTCAAGCGCGGTATCATCGTTCATATGACGAATGGTCGGCATACCGATCAGTTCATCATCGTCGGGACTGGCACTGTAGACAAGCGGCATGTCATCACCGAAGAGCAATGAATCATCCGGAGCAAAGACCATCTCGAGGAGTTGTGAAACATCCGGCTCGCGTTCGTCTTGTACGCTATCGAGTATATAGAGAAGGTCGTGTGTCTCAAGACCTTCTTTGAGTTCCTCGATCGCCTTCACGCCGATGCCCTCGATACGGAAGAGATCATCCTCGGTGTTACCCAGAAGATCACCGACCGTTTCGATACCGGCTTCGCTGAACTTATTCGCCCAACGCTGCGACACGCCAAGATCATCGAAGATATAGAGCTTCGCGATATCACCGGGTATGGTGGTGTGGGTCGGGACTACAGGAGTCTTCCCTAAGTACCCTGCGTACTCACTCGGAATGACGCCGAGATATTCTTCGCCGTCTATCGACCAACTCTGAGGCTGAGGCAAGAGGCTCTCGAGCTCACGAAGCTCGATGGGGGCCCAATCAGGCAGCAGATCGGAGGTGATATTCGATGTCGGCTTATCGACGCGCTCGCCCTTGTACGTAAGCTGGGCCGTCCGATAGCGCTTCAAACCTGTACCGGCAGGAATCGGTTTACCGATGATGACGTTCTCCTTGAGTCCACGGAGGTGGTCCATCTTCCCTTCGATAGCAGCATCGGTGAGAACACGCGTTGTCTCTTGGAACGATGCAGCCGAGAGGAACGAATCGGTTGCAAGTGAAG
>JAAXUU010000134.1 GCA_013335845.1 Actinomycetota bacterium | reverse complement strand
CACCCAGCCGCCTGATGCAAGCCGTCGACATTTTGCGTGATCACCGTTTTGAGAATCCCCTGCGCCTCCAACTCGGCGAGTTTGAGATGCGCCGCGTTGGGTTTCGCATCGCAGAAGATCATGTTCTCTTTATAGAAGCGGTAGAATTCCTCGCAATTCGATTCGAAGAAGCTGCGCGAGACGATCTCCTCGGGACGATACGCGTAATGCCGGTTGAAAATGCCGTCGGCGCTGCGGAAGTCGGGGATGCCGCTTTCTGTCGAGACGCCGGCGCCTCCGAAAAAAACGACGTTATCACTTGCCAGCACCCTTGACTTCAGTTCTTCTTGCTGAGCCTTGAACTTCTCGTCCATCCCGATCCCCCTTGCTACGTACCCACACCCGTGCCGCCTGTGTTCTTGTATGGTACTACACCCGGCGTATCGAGTGTTACCCATCTGATACCGAAAAAAAGGACCCGCGACATGAATCGCGGGTCCTTAGTGCGAGCTTGGAATGCTTACACGGTTTCTGCGCACCTACGTACGAGATACTCGTAATACGCATCGACGTCAGCTTGTATTTCCTCAAGCAAAGCCTCGTTGCCGGGCTTGAACAAGTGCTTGAAGCGCCCTTGGGCCTTCAGGAATTCTGAAACGGGAAGAAGATCCTTCTCCTTGACGGGAGTCATAGACCACTTGCCGTTTTCGACTTCGAAGAGAGGCCAGAACTTCGTGTTTGTCGCAAGACGGGCGATTTCAACAGTCTGGTCACCCTCAATACGCCAGCCGCGAGGGCAGGGTGCGAGAACATCGAGGAATGCAGGACCGTCCACATTGAAGGCCTTCTCGGCTTTCGCCACGAGATCCTTCCAGTTACCCACAGATGCCTGCGCGGCATAAGGGATACCGTGGGCAGCGATGATGCTTACCAGGTCCTTGCGCTTCTGCGTCTTGCCCTGGAGAACCTCGCCAACCTCAGAGGTGGTCGCCCATGCGCCCTTAGGGGTAGCGCTCGAGCGCTGGATGCCGGTGTTCATGTAAGCGCCGTTGTCATAGCAGACATAGACCATGTTGTGGCCGCGCTCCATAGCACCGGACAACGACTGGAGGCCGATGTCATAGGTACCGCCGTCGCCACCGAAGGCGACGAACTTGATTTCCTTATCGGCAGGGATCTTGCCGGCGGCCTTGAGGCCTTTGTAGGCCGCTTCGACGCCTGAGCAGGTTGCTGCTGCATTCGCGAACGCATTGTGGACGAATGAAGTCGACCAAGAAGAATAGGGGTAGCACGTGGTCGAAACTTCCAAACAGCCGGTTGCAGAGGTGACTACGACATCGCTGTCGCCGGCACCCATGAGGACTTGGCGAACAGCGATAGAAGCGCCGCAACCGCCGCATAGACGGTGTCCACTGCAAAGGCGATCGGGAGTAGCAGCCAGTTCTTTGATAGTTGCCATCTTCGCTCCCTTCTATTGAATTCCGAGGTAGACGAGGCCGGGATTGGCTTCGCCAGCTGCGAGTTTGTCAAGATCGTCATATACTTGGTGAAGAATTTCGAGCGTGACATCTGCTCCACCCAAACCGTAGACATAGTTACGGATCGCAGGGCGTACAGGCGCATCGAATAGAGCGGTGTAGACCTCGAGGGCCAAAGGAGCAGCCTGGGCACCGAAGGAATCGCTACGGTCGAGTACGGCAACGGCTTTCACGCCGCTGAGTGCCTCAGCAAGCTCGGCATAGGGGAAGGGACGGAACACACGGACTCGCACGACGCCGGCCTTGACGCCCTGTGCGCGGAGCTCACGTGCGACGTGGCGCGCATTTCCCGCTGCGGATCCGAGGATGACGATCGCGTACTCGGCATCTTCCATGCCCCAACAATCGATCATGTCGAAAGAACGACCGCAGATAGCCGCCCATTCGTCGCCGAGCGACTTGATGATGGGAGCGGCATTATCGAGGGCTCTACGCTCTGCGAGCTTCGCCTGCATATAAGCTCCACCGAGGTTCGCGAACATACCATGTCCGACGGGATTCTCGAGGTCGAGAAGAGAATGCTTAGGCTTGTACTCACCGATGAACGCTTTGACGGTCTCGTCGTCGAGAAGTTCGCAACGCTCCATAGCATGCGTGGTGATGAAACCATCGAGCGTCGTCATGACGGGGAGAAGTACATCGGGATGCTCGGCCACACGGAAGGAGATGACGGTATTGTCATATGCTTCCTGCGCGGTCTCGGCGAAGAAGATGACCCAACCCGTATCACGCGCACCCATGACGTCGGAGTGATCGCAGTGGATGTTGATCGGTGCAGCAATCGCACGGTTCGCATTGGCCATGACGATGGGGAGACGCATACCGGCGGCGATGTGGAGGACTTCCCACATATAGGCGAGACCCTGGGAAGATGTTGCGGTTGCAACACGCGCGCCCGCTGCCGAAGCACCGATGCAGGCGCTCATGGAGGAGTGCTCGGATTCAACGGTGACGAACTCGGTGTGAACGCGTCCATCGGCTACGAATTTCGCATAGCTTTCAACGATAGCTGTCTGAGGGGTGATCGGGTAGGCAGCGATAACATCGGGCTCAGCCTGACGAAACGCCTCTCCGACCATCTGGTTGCCGGACGCAGCAAGAGTAGTTACTTTAGGCATGGTTGCCTCCTTCCGCATCCGCTTCGGGAATCATCTTAAGAGCGTCGAACCTGCACTCATGTACGCAGATACCGCAACCCTTGCAGTGATCGTAATCGATGCCGGTCATCTTACCATCTGATACATAGATGGAAGCGTCAGGACAATGCATCCAACAAAGCATGCAGTGCTTGCAGGCGTTCTCGTCCCAAACGGGGCGATCGCTGCGCCAGCCGCCGGTAAGGTACTGAACAGAGTTACCCGCCTCTAGGCAGATAGCTCCCTCAGGATAATCTTCCGACTTCCAGTTGTCGAAATTGGAAACATCCCACTTGCTCATCCTACTTCCACCTCCTCATATGCGCGTGTAACCGATTCGAGATTCGCATCAATGATTTTTTGACCGAATTTCTTACCGAAGGTTACTATCAGACGCTCTTTGATCTTATCTACGGGAATAGCACCACTTACAGCACTCAACGCGCCTACGATAGGCGTGTTGGGAATGTCGCGGCCGATGGTATCCATGGCGATACCGGAGGCATCGACTACAGCTACTTTTATAGAGTCGTTGACTTTTAGAACCTCGCGAGCCTCTTTCGCGCTCATGCGCGTGTTCAGGATGACGATACCACCATCGAGTAAACCTTCTGTAACGTTGATGATGGGCAAAAGTGTCTCATCTAGAACGATAACGATTTTCGGATGGACGATATTGTTGTGCACCTCGATCGGATCATCGCACACACGGGTGAACGCCTTAAGCGGTGCACCTGTGCGCTCCGGGCCGTACTCCGGCATAGCCTGTACATAACGACCCTGCAATAACGCAGTATCTGCAACAAGCTTTGCGGCGGTGACGGCGCCTTGACCGGCACGAGCGTGCCAACGAATCTCTACTAGCTCCGACATTGCATCTCCCCTCTCAGGTAAGCTATACAGCAATTGATTGAGCATCTTTCGAAAATATCTCAACGAGATAGAAGCATAGGATAACCGCAATACATTCGCACTGCAGCATAAAGACTCTTCCATGCCTGCGATGCAGAGTGCGGCTTCGGTAAAAGGAGGTCGCCGAGAAGGACCGATACGTGTTGCGAGCCGGCTTTCGCGCGTGTCTATAATAAAGGCAAGCAAGGGAATCACTGTATTCCCAAGCACCGTTTAGAGGTCGAGGCGGCCTTCGATAGCTCGGGCGAGTGTGACCTCATCGGCGAATTCCAAGTCACTACCCACGGGGATACCGCTCGCTAACCGGGTGACGCGCACACCGAGCGGCTTGATGATCCGGGAGAGGTAGATAGCCGTCGTCTCCCCCTCGACGTTCGAGTTGGTCGCTACGAGTACCTCTTGTACGCTGCCATCGACCAAGCGCCCGATCAGTTCCCTGATATGCAACTCGTCGGGACCTATGCCGTCCATCGGGGAGATGACTCCCCCGAGCACGTGATAGAGTCCCTTGAATCGGCCCGTGCGCTCAATGCTGCCGATATCACGAGGCTCCTCCACCACACAGATGACGGAAGTGTCCCGGTCTGTGTTGGAGCACTGAGCGCAGAGCTCATCCTCAGCGTAATTGAAACAGCGCGGGCAGAAATGCACCAAGTCCTTGACTTCGCGGATAGCGTCGGCAAGACGATGTGCAGCCGACTCCTCGTTGTTCAGGAGCCAGAACACGATTCGCTGTGCTGATTTGGGGCCGATGCCGGGCAGACGCTCGAATTCCTCGAGAGCGCGGGCGATGGCGGCTGATTCTCGCATTACATCAGCCCCGGTAGGTTCATTCCTCCCGTAACCGAGGAGATACGCGAATTGGCAAGCCCTTGGGCTGCACGGATACCCTCGTTTACCGCAGCACAAACCATGTCCTGCAGCATCTCCACGTCGTCGGGATCTATCACTTCGGGATCGATGATGATCTCTTTGACGAACATGTCGCCGGTCACTTTGACTTTAACCATGCCACCGCCGGCGCTCGCTTCGACTTCGAGGGTTTTGATCTCTTCCTGCGCCCTCTCAAGCTGAGCTTGCATCTTCTGGGCTTCTTTCATCATCTTGCGCATATCCATATGTATCGCTCCTTTTTCAAATCTTTCGTATCTAGTCGTTCACCGGTTCGATTCGTATACCGCCACCGAAACTGCTCGAGAGCATCTGCTCGTATTCCGACAAGGTTTCAGGCATAGGCTCCAGAGGAGCCGCCTGTTTCTTGGGCGGCGCTTTCTTTGCGATTTCGAAGATGAACGGAACCGGCCTCCCGAAGTTCCTCTCAAGGCAGTTGTGGACCACGGCCTTGTTGTCGGGTTCTTCCGCTACGCGCAGCGAGAACGTGCTGCCCGG
>JAAXUU010000133.1 GCA_013335845.1 Actinomycetota bacterium | reverse complement strand
TCGGGGTTTTTCTCGCTGAGTCGTCTGATGATCTTCTCGCAGGTGAACTTGATCGCGGATGTATCCTGCTCGATTATGTCGAGCAATAGGGGGATGGTCGAGCCGTCTTCGACACAATTCGCTGCAAGGAGATCGATATCAGGCTTCTTCTTCAGTTCTTCGAGCAAGGCTACCCGCTCCATCGCATCCTCGAATCTACGTCTCTAATCCACGTCTCTAAATAACGATTTCAACGCGATTCCGTCCCTTTTCCTTGGCGCGATACATCGCCTCGTCCGCTTTTCTCAAAAGCTCGTCTTGATTCAGATTGTAATCGAGGAAGCTCGCAACACCGATCGAAACGGTCATCCGGCCTAAGGATGTACCCTCGAATATCAAATCCTCCGAGGATACTTTGATGCGGATTTCCTCGGCGCGTTGAGCGGTGACATCGATATCGGCGTCGGGCATTATCACGACGAACTCCTCGCCGCCCATCCTGCAGATGATATCGCTCCCGCGTACGTGTGACATGAGTAGTTTGCATAGACTTTTCAGAACGAAATCTCCCGCTGCGTGTCCATAGGTGTCATTGAACACTTTGAAATGGTCGATATCGAGCATCAGGACGCCAAGGGGTTTCTTGCTTCGTTTCGATCGCATCAATTCTCGCTCGAGCGTCTCGTCCATGTAGCGACGGTTGAAGACGCCGGTGAGCGAGTCGCGTATCGACTGGTATTGAAGTTGTTCGCGGAGACGGATATTCACCATAGAAAGCGCGATGTGGTCGGCGATATCTTGTGCCAAGCCTCTGGTCTGGTCGGATAAATCGAAAAGATCGGCCCATTCGATATGCAGCATTCCTATGGTTTCGTTGGAAGCGATGAGCGGCAAGTCGATATAGATGCCCTTGAAGGAGGGGTGTGTGTGTTGGCATTTCGCACCGATATGTGAGGTGTTGACGAAATGGGTTTGATTGCGGCGCAGAGCCCAGCAATCATCCAGCGAGAGGATGGGTTCGGACTGTGGGTTTTCGCCCCAGCTGAACGTCGAGCTGATGATGTGCTGGTTGTCTTCGACCATATAAAGATTGCCCTTCGAACCCGGAAATAGGTGCGGGATGAAAGGTTCGATGACCTCATATGCCTCTGCGATTTCGTGACACGCTTGTAGCATATCGCTCAACTGTCGAAGCAGGTCGGAATCAAGTTTGTTCCGCTCAAGACCTTGAATGAGGGTTTCCAGCTTTTCGTTGGTCTTGATCAAGTCCTTCTCGGCTTTGAGGCGTTTGGTATCATCTTGGAACATGCAAAGCAAGTGTTGCTTTCCGGAGTTTTTGAATGCAGCGAACGAGCAGCTCATCCATGATTCTCTTCCGAGATAAGGTGACGCATCGATACTTCCGGTGACGAGATGATCGGAATTCAAAGCTTCCTGCGCAAGGGAGTACAGACCGTTCTCCTTCCAGATAACGTTTCCATGCAGGTTCAAACTTTTCAATATCTCGGGGTCTTTGCCGATGATCTGAGTTGCGGCGGTATTGGTGGCGACGCATTCTCCGGCGTTATCGAAAATCACGATACCTATCGGCGCGGTATCAAGGATGGTTTGTTTGAACTTCAACGTCTCGAGAATCTCTTCCTGTTTGTGGATCAACTCGACTTTATTCCAGACCGAATTCATGAGTAGCTCGAGGTTCAATACATCTTCTTGGGTGTAATCCGTGTCCCTATTGGCCGCACCGACCACAGCGACTATCTTTCCATTGCTGAAAATCGGGAGGGAGATGAGGTTGTCGATTTGTATATGACCTTGTGGTAATACTTTCTTTGACGTATGTGAGACAGGAGAATCATTGACGATAATCGGTTTCTGATGACGGACGACTTCTCCCCATAATGCAACCTCGTTTGATGGCGACATTTTGCTTTGGCTTACATTGCAGGATGCATCCATCACTTTTTCCGACCAGGAATGAAGAACCATCTCTTCCTTATGCTTGTCGTAAAGGAAGATGAATCCTACCTCGCTCGCGGTCGTGGAAACCACCAAATCAAGCGCTTTGTGTAGAAGTTCATCGACTTGGATTCCTTCGTATTGCATGAGAACCAAGCGCTTTTCCTTCAAGTTCAAATCGTTGTTCAGCTTGTTCTGTTCTTCGATTCTGTCGGTGACATCACGTGCGACGGAGTAGATATTGCCATTATGGGAACTCGAGCGCCAATCGACATATAGGTAACTTCCATTATTTTTCCGATATCGGTTGATGAAATCGACCTGTTGCTTGTGATGTTCTAATTCTTCGACCGTATCGCGAGTTAATTGAACGTCATCCGGATGGACGAAATCAAGATACGTATGGTTCTTCAGCTCATCGGGTGAATAACCGAGTACATCCGTCCAGGCTTTGTTCACTGTGAGGAAGTTGGCTTCGTGATCTGTAATACACATCAAATCGGGACTGATTTCGAAAAAACCGCTCAATCCTTCGAAGGTCTTCGTGACGTTCGGGGCGGCTATACTTTGAGAATCCTCGCGATGCCATATCGGTCGTTCTACCTCAACGAGCAGGTCACCTCTGTTCGGATTGTTTTCGATCAAGACGAATCCCCCTCAGGCAAGCCATCGAACCTAATCTGCAAGAACAGTATCTAGTTTAGGGCATTTTACCTGCTATGAAGAGTGTTATTTTCCTATGAGGTATACTTTGGCACTTCACTTCAGTCCGATATCGTCTCGAAGAACCCTCTGAGGTGCGCAGCGGCAACTCTCCATTCGGGATCCAGCATCATATCGTGGCACAGATCCCGAAGCATCACCGGGTCGACATGGTATGCTCGACCTGTTTTCGTCTGCTCTCGTCCCGGGAATACCATATCCGAATTCGATCCGAGAATATACATCGGAATGGTTATGTCGTGGGTTACGAAGCGGGGAATCTGCAACTCCAATACCGCTCTTTTTGATTCCGGTTGGAGAAGACTGACATATTCCCTGATTTCGTCTGCGGGTATCCTCCCGTTGCAGTAGACGAATTTCGAGATCTCCTCCAAAGAGAGCTCTTCATCGACTATCTTTGGCATCGTGCGGATTGCGCTTGCTAAGAAACGCCAAAAGAACCGAACATCCGAACCTAACGTCATGCCGCTGACAGGGACTGATGAGAAAAGTACCGCCGCTTGCACGTTGTCTTCATACAATTCGATATATTTCTGAACGACGTATCCGCCCATCGAATGGCCTATCACGATAGGTTTCACCCCGAGTTCGGACACGGTCCGATGGACATCCTCGACATAATCGTCTAGGGAGTATCGATCCAGGTCTTCACGACCTTCACTCTTCCCGTGACCCCGTAAACTCAACGCTACGCAGGAATATCCGTTTTCTGAGAAGTACCCCATGAAATTTTTCCAGCACCATGCTCCGTGCCCCATGCCATGTATGAAGAGCAGCATCCCTTTCGGGCTGCCGATCGATTCTTTTTTGAGCACTTCCAATTTCATAGAGTATCCATTTGTAGTGTGGTGTCAGACCGCTGTTGAAAATACGAAGTCGGCCTGATTGTTCAAACATATTCTGATAGTAGTTTATGCTACGTAAGAATATACCTTATAGCTTAGGATTATTTTCAGCCATCAGAGCATATACATAGGTTCCGAACAGGAGTCCGGCAAAGGTAAGCAAGCCAAGTATCTTCCCTTCCCCTATTTGCGCCAGAACCGTACCCGGGCAAGCTCCCGACACTGCCCATCCAATACCAAATAGAATCCCACCGATGACGGTGTATGTGTTGAGAGGCTTTTTGCTTATTACTATTTCCTTGCCGGTGATATCTTTGTTGCCCAGTGCTTTGAGGGCTATCATACCGATTGCCCCGACGACGATAGCTGTACCCATTAAGAGAGCGAGCTTAAGGTTCTCACCGGTGAACATATAGTAAATGAAGTTGTAGTCAGAAGCCCCGGAGCGGCTTAGTGCAAAACCGAAGAACATGCCAGCCAATAGGAAGCCGATTTTCTTCGCCACCTTAATTACCTCCAAACAGTATGAGCCGTATCAGAAATGTAGTAATCACGCCGGCAAGTATGAAAAACACGGTTGCTACCAGACTGGATTTTTGTAAGGTGGCTAACCCGTGGATGCTGTGTCCTGAGGTACATCCATTTGCAAGACGAGCACCAAATCCCAACAAAGCACCGCCCACGAAGAACCAAATGATGTAAAAAATATTCGAGTAGTCCAGCCTTTCTGTAAATAGACCCATCTCCGACGTTGTTATCGGCATACCCGAAACGCGAGCGGACAGAAATCCTCCGAGTATCATCCCTATAATGAAGACGAACCGCCAGTTGAATTTATTCTTGTATGTTTCCGAATTCAGCCATTTCAGCTTTGTCGAGGGGAGTATGATCTTAAGGAAGTTACCGTAACCGGTTGACACGCCCAGGGCTGTATTAAAGAAATAATACATTAAAGGTACGAGCAATCCGATGGCTATACCTCCGAGCCACCAAGGCCAGAGATCAACGAGTAGGAATTTCACAACTATCATCTCCTTTCGTAACTGTGGGATGGCCGAGCGCCACCCAAGCCGTTGTGCCGCCGATTATATTGATGACGTTTTTCGAGCTACTCATATTGAGCATCAAGCTGGCAGCGAGAAGCGACCTGTTGCCCGAGTTGCAGATAAAAGCAACGGGCTTGTCCCCCTCTAAGACGTGGTACATCTTTCTTACATCCGGTGCGGGGATGTGGATTGTACATTCGATGTGTCCGCGATCCCATTCGCTTTTGAGTCTGGTGTCGACAAGGAGAAGTTCTCCTTTCTCGAAGCGCTCCTTGGCTTCGGTGACCGAAATGCTTTCCAACCTTGCCGTTTCCAGACCGCTTGCGGCATAGGAGGTCATACCACCATCAAGATAACCTACTACAGTATCAAGACCGACACTGTAGAGAGCTTTAAGTGTGGCTGGCATCTCTT
>JAAXUU010000132.1 GCA_013335845.1 Actinomycetota bacterium | reverse complement strand
ACGACCAGTTACGCGCTCCGGTTGTAAGGATGAGGGGATACTCCTCCATAAGTTCGGGAGTCGACAAAGGTCCTCTGTCGGTCTCGTGATAACTGGGCACAGACTCGAAGCCCCAATTCGCCAGCAATGTCGACTTGAGTTCGACGCGTCCGGTAGGAGTATTGAATCCCGGCTGACCGTCGGCGCGCTGTTGGCCGGTCCTGTATTTCTCGTACTCGAATTTCGGATACATCCAGTTTTTCTCACGGAGTTCCTCATAAGAGACGCCCGTACTCCCCATCTGTGCGGAGAAGAATTCCTCGACGGAATTCCAAGGCCACTTCTCAGGGTTCCAACGCTTGCCGAGCTCCAAGTTGATCTGAAGATCGCTCTTCACATCTATATCCGATGAGTCAACGGCAGCGTTTATGGGCTGCATGTAATACCATATGCTACGAAGGCCGGTCTTCTCGGCGAAGGTCGCAACGGGAAGCACGATTTCGGCGCACGCCATCGCAGTCGGAGTCATATAGATGTCGACGACCACGTTGAAGTCGAGATTCAAGAGGGCTTTCAGAACCTTGCTCTCGGGTTGCTGGGAACAGCATGACAGAGGATTCGTGCTTTGCAACCATGCCGCTTTGATAGGATACGGTTCGCCCGTGATACAGGCATCAAGGGTCATGTCCGGTTGGCAAACGACGCAACCGCTGTATTTATACAGCGGATACTCGTGATACCCTATGCGCCGAGAAACGACCTCTTCGGGCAGGAACTCCTCAGCCGCCGGAGGCTGCCAGATTTCAGCACCGAACGGCTGGTGCGTGGTGACCATTCCTCCGGGCACATCGATGCAACCGGTGAGAGTCCAAAGAGCCACCAACGCCATCGACCCGGGAATCGCTTCGCGGGTCTGGTCGAGAGCGAGCCCCCACTGGATCGTCATAGGTTTGATAGTTGCGGCCATATCGGCAGCCTTGCGGATTTTCGCTTCCGGAACCCATGTTATAGCCGCGGCTCTATCGACCGGATACTGCGCTGCAACCTGCGAAAGATCCTCGAAACCGAACGTCCAATTCTCCACGAAATCGTGGTCATAGGTTCCTTCTTCGATCATGATATTGATGATGGCAAGCGCCAACGCGGCATCGGTGCCGGGGCGAAGCTGCAACCATAGATCTGCCTTACTTGCAATCCAAGTAAGCCGTGGGTCGACTACGACTGTTTTCGATCCACGCTTAATGGAATCGATCATCCAATGCCCGAAATTGCCATCGGCATTGGCTATCAGCGGATTATTCCCCCAGATGAAAATAACGCCCGGAGGTTTCCACCGCGGATCCTCGTAGCGATCCGCAAAGTACATGGAGCAATCGGGAACACAGTAATTGCCCATCATGATAGATGTCGCAGATATGCGCGGTCCGTAACATGCAACACCGGTCTGCAGATATGCTATGTTGGGACTTCCGAATGAATAGCACATACGATACATCCCATTTGCGGTATCGCGCCCGGTACCCGATGCGAAGATAATCGACTCGGGGCCGTAGTGCTCTTTGATTTCGGCGAATTTTTCCACGATGATATCGTATGCCTCATCCCAGCTTACGCGCTCCCATGTATTCTTGCCGCGATCTGCTTTATCGCGCTTCTGGGGGTACACCAAGCGGTCGGGATGCCGGATAACCTGATCGAACGACAGGCAGCGAACACATAGGCGGCCGCGATTGAAGGGGTTCTTCTCGTCGCCTTCGATTTTGACGAACTGTCCGTCTTTGTCTGTATACACCTTCACACCGCAACCCAAGTGACACCCGGGTGCCGACCACGAAGCCGTGCGCGTCACCGTCAGGTCGCCCTCTTGCCATCGCCATGGAAGGGCTTCGCCTGTCGCAGCAACGGCGACCTCCGAACCGTCTTTGCCGACAACCCAGTCTTCCATTCCCTCATGGATCGTTTCACTCATGATCTTCCTCCTAGTTTATCGATTTAAACGTATGAAGTTCCGATCAGAGCCTTGTATCCGCCCGAGCCGGCGGTACATTCCGCAACACTCCACCATGCACGTCCGCCACCACCATTCGAGAAAGCCCCAGCCTGCATAGACAACGTCCACTTGGGCTGGGGCTTACGGCCTCATCGCTTACGCGATTGAATCAGCTAATTCTGTGCGACGACAGAAGCGCGATCGGAAAATGACATGAAATGCCATTGACCTAGGGCATACGTATAACCCAAACCCTGAAGTGCGGCACGCGTGGTGCTAAGCTCCTCACAGATCTCGGCGACTTCACGCCCGGCGGCAGTCTGTGCCTCAAGCCACGCCTTAGCCTCCGGATCGGGCAACGCCTTGAATTCATCAAGTGTCATTGCAAATCAGCTCCTTCCTGTAACCTTGACGATGTATTCCCGATAACCCCCTATGGAAGGAAGAGTACCGCCTTGGACCCTTTGCCTTTCATCTTCACAGCCAACTCATCGACTGTTCCGTACTCTATGACATGCGAACAACAATGCAGAACACACGTCGGAAGCTTACCTTTTTCAATTCGATCCTCGCACATATCGCACAGCTGAGTAGGAACCGGGAGCCATTTATATTCCCAGGTATCCTCATCTATCTGCCAGGGCTTGTCCTCGATAAGCTTGATTCCCCACTGTCCTACGGGTAGGCCAAGCCTCTGTTTGCACGCAACCTCGCAGGAGTGACACCCCGTGCAGAATTCGTAGTCGATCATCAATCCGTATGTACCCACAAAAATCACCTCCTGATAGTCACTTAGTCGTTAGCCCGTGTAATGCTGCAGATAAGACATTTCATCGGGGCACCCCACCCGAGCTTTCCGATTGTATGGTATGGCGCTAGGTTGTTGATATTGACCTCATAGACACCGAAGAGCGATGGAGCGGACGCCTCACGTTCCGGATACCACCAACCATGCTGAGCCGCAAGACAGCCTTCTTTTTGGCCGGGTTGTACCGATGCCATCATCTTGCATTTGCCGTCTTGGTTCTCCAACCATACCCAGTCGCCGTCCTTGATACCGTACTTCTCGGCATCCTTGGGGTTGATGTCCACGAGTGGGTTGGGTTCGATCTCGCGCCACGTGGGGACCATGCGTCCCTCTGAATGGAAGTACGACCACGTACGTGCGCCTGTCGAGAGGACGAGAGGATACTTTTCGCACAGCTCCGGAGTGGAGATCGGACTGGTAGGGGGCTCCTCATAGTAGGGCAGCGGATCGTCGCCCCATGCCTCCATCATCGTCGAATACAACTCGATACGACCGGTGGGAGTCATGAAGCCGGGGTTGCCGTCAGGACGGAGCTTGCCGGTTTCGTATTTCTTGTATTCATACGGCACATGCCACCAACCGTGCTCCTGAAGCTCCTCGAGCGTGATGCCCAAGGTCGCCAACTTCTGGTCGTTGATATACTCTGCATACGTCGTGAACATCTCCCACAGCTCGGGGCGGAGTCGTTGGCCCAAAAGGCGCATGATCTCGATGTCGCTTTTAGCTTCGCCGACCGTGATGGCCTTCTTGATGCCACCTACCCACAAACCGACGGCACCGTAATGAGTCGCAACATACATGTCTCTCTCTGGGAACGTGGAGACAGGAAGGAATACGTCACAACAAGCTTCGATGGTCGGAGTCATGAACAAGTCCATGGCAGCCGAGAATTCGAGCTTGTTCAGAGCGTTCTCCCAGCGCTTGGGAACGTTACAGGGATTGGCGATAGCGTTTGCGGACGTGAAGAATCCCATGTGGAGGATGTTCTCATCCGACTCAAGCACGTCGAGCACAACGTCAGGCTGAGTGAATTGCTGCGTACGGACCATGGCGGGATACTTCTCAACACCGATCTGCTCGTTGATCTTCTCCTTCGGGACCAAGTCACCATAACCGGATCCGAGTCCGCCGATATCGATTGCTCCGATCACGTTTCCTCCGGGAACGTCAACGCAACCGCAGATAGCCATGATTGCGCAGAGAGCCTCACCCATCTGTATACCGTTCGGTTTCGCATCGACGGCGAGACCCCATTGCATCGCAGCAGGCTTCGCGTTGGCGAAGAAACGAGCTGCCCCGATGATCTTATGCTCGGGGACACCGCAGATCTCGGCGGCTTTCGAAGGCGGCATAGTTGCGACGCGCTCGACCAACTGCTCGAACCCGAAGGTCCACTTTTCGACGAAATCATGATCATAGAGTTCTTCTTTGATGATGACATCGAGCATGGCCATACCAAGAGCGGCGTCGGTACCGGGACGTACCTGCAGCCAGTATTCTGCATGGGCGGCTTCGTACGTCAAGCGAGGATCGACCACGATGAATTTCGTGCCTCGCCTTTCCAGGTCCACGATCGCATGTCCCCAAAAACCGTCGGGATTGCTCTTCAGAGGCTCTTTACCCCAGATAAGGATGCACTCAGGTACTTTATAGCGAGGGTCGTCATATCCATCTGCGAACTGTGCGGCATAGTCGATTTCCGGATAAGGAGCGCCCAGAACATACGATGTTACGGCCATGCGCGGCCCATAGCACGACCAACCGGTCTGCATATAGACGATATTGGGGCTGTTGAAGACACGACAGGACATCGTGGGTCCCCAGTTACCGGCTTCGCGACCGGTGCCTACGAACGTTGCGATCGAGTTGCTACCATACTTCTCGGTGACATCGCGTACCTTGTCGCAGATCAGATCAAGCGCTTCATCCCAGGAGCACCGCTCCCATGCGCTGTCATCTCCGCGCTTTTGAGGGTCGCGCTTCATCGGAAAGGTGATACGCTTTTCGTTATACACGTATTCGGTAAGAGACAGAAGGCGCATAGGTAGGGCACCCTTGCAGTACGAATGCTCGGGATTGCCTTCGACTTTCTCCAAAATCCCATCTTTTACGTACAGATACATACCGGCACCCGTGGGGTGATCGCCAGGAGGAGACCACGAATTCGTACGGGTGACTGTGTAGCCGTCTTCC
>JAAXUU010000009.1 GCA_013335845.1 Actinomycetota bacterium | reverse complement strand
TGCGCAAGATCAACCGTGAACTGGGAGTGACTATGGTCGTCATCACCCATTCGATGAGTGTTGTCGAGAAGATCTGCAGCAAAGTAGCGGTTATCGATGATGCGCATATCTTGGAGCAGGGGAGTGTGACCGATGTGTTCGCGCACCCGGAGCACGAAGTGACCAAACAACTTTTGGGGCAGGTGCGTTGGGATGCTTGATTATCTGATCGCTTTCTTCTCTCAATATGGCATGTTCTTGCTCGAAGGCTCAAGAGACACCATCGTCATGACGGGCGTTTCGACAGCCTTGTCCTACCTATTCGGAATACCGATCGGCGTGTTGGTGACGATCTCTGCACCGGGTTCGCTTAAGCCTCATGCCGGTCTCAACGCGATTTTGGGATGGATCGTCAATATCGGGCGATCGATTCCCTTCATCATTTTGCTTGTCGCACTGATTCCGGTTACGAAATTCATCGTGGGAACTTCACTCGGCGTTCCCGGAGCTATCGTACCACTGGTTTTCGCGGCAACTCCCTTCGTCGCACGTATGGTTGAATCCTCTCTTCAGGAAATCAGTCCGGGGTGCATCGAGGCGGCACAGAGTTTCGGAGCCGGTGTATTCCAGATCATTTGGAAAGTCATGCTACACGAAGCATTGCCCTCGCTTGTTCGCGGCGCCTCGATCACGTTCATAACGTTGTTCGGGTATTCCGCCATAGCCGGTGCCATCGGCGCAGGTGGCCTTGGCGACATCGCGATCCGGTATGGGTACTACCGTTATCAGGACGACGTGATGGTAGCAACCATCATCATCTTGATAGTACTCGTTCAACTTGTACAAAGTATAGGAGATATCCTTGCCCGCAGGATCGATAAGCGCGGGTAAGTATTCAATAGGTGTGAGTACGCTCACATGAAAAGGAGATAGAAATATGAAAAGATCATTAAGAGTTATCCTGGTAAGTATCGTGGCGCTGGTCGCCCTACTTGCTTTGGTGGCATGTGGGACAACGTCTACGTCAAGCGATTCTAATTCAGAGAATAAGGTCATAAAAATCGGTGCGAGCCCGACTCCGCACGCGGAAATCCTCGCACAGGTGAAAGATGTTCTGGCCGAGGAAGGCTACACACTCGAGGTAGTCGAATACACCGACTATATCATCCCCAACACTGCGACCGAAGACGGCGAGATCCTAGCCAACTACTTCCAACACCTTCCGTACCTCGAGGACTTCAACGCAGAGAACGGCACCCACCTTGTGAGTGTCGCAGCTATTCATTTCGAGCCTCTGGGACTTTATCCCGGCAAGACCGCATCGGTTGAAGCCCTGCAAGATGGTGCGCAGATCGCGATTCCCAACGACACCACCAATGAAGCGCGTGCACTTCTTCTGCTCCAAGATATCGGGCTCCTCACCCTTGCAGACGGTGTCGGTCTAGCTGCAACCCCTAACGATATCGTAGACAATCCCAAGAACATCACGTTCGTGGAGGTTGAAGCAGCTGCTGTCCCTCGTTCTCTCGGCGACGTCGATTTAGCTGTGATCAACGGTAATTATGCTCTTTCGGCGGGTCTCTCGGCTGAGGACCAGCTCGCAAGCGAAGGCACCGATTCTTTGGCCGCCCAAACGTATGCGAACATCATCGTCGTCAAAGAAGGCAATGAGAATGACGAAAGAGTGCAGGCACTCATCAAGGCGCTCCAATCCGATAAGGTCAGGACGTTCATCGAGAGCGAGTACGGCGGAGCTGTCGTAGCTGTATTCTGATATTCGAGGAAAACAATGTGGGCGGTTGGTGTCGAAAGATACCGACCGCCTCTGGTTTGCTTATACTATGTGCTGAAGAAAATCGTCAAGGAGATGAAGTGGCACCAAGAATCAGCGTGATCGTTCCCGTATACAAGGTTGAGAGATACCTTGATACCTGCGTACAATCGATTTTCGCCCAAACCTATACCGACTTCGAACTAATCCTAGTCGATGATGGGTCGCCCGATTGTTGTGGCGACCTATGTGACGCGTATGCGAAAGAAGATGCTCGAGTCCGCGTTATCCATAAGGAAAACGGTGGGCTTTCCAGTGCGAGAAATGTAGGCCTTGAAATCTGCATTGGTGAGTATGTCGCGTTCGTCGACTCGGATGACTGGCTTGCACCCTCATATTTGGAGCGACTTCTTATAGGTATCGAAGAGCCGGGAGTCGATATTTCCGTTTGCGGCTACATTCCGGTGGATGAAGAGGGGGCCGAAGTAGCGGCGTCTTTGAATCTTGTGCCGAAGTTCTATACGCCGGCGCAGGCGATTGAAACCGTTTTGTATGAACGCGACTTCGACACCAGCGCCCATATGAAACTGTACAAGCGATCGCTGTTCTCCGATATGCGATTCACTGAAGGGATACTCTTCGAGGATTTCGATGTGCTCTATCGATTGTTCGCGCGATGCGAGCGGATATACTACATCGGTGCATGTCTCTACTTCTACCGTATCCGTTCAGGCAGTATCATGACCAGTGAGTTCTCATCGGCGAAACTCGAGCTTGTCGCGATTGCCAAGCGGATACTGGACTTCGTCGATGCCGACTTTCCGGAAATCCATTCGGCTGCGGTGTATCGTTATGTGGTAAGCGTACTTGCGACCTTGCGTGGTCTTGTTCTGTCGAACGAGCAGGATAAGGAAGAGATCCAACGTATGGTTTCTGAGGTGCGTGCCTACAAAAGGGAATTTTTGGCGGATCCGAATGCAAGCGACCATAAGAAGATCAGTCTACGCTGCGCCTCTTTAGGTGCCGGCGCATTCAGATGTATGAGCAGAATGCGTGGCTAGGAGAGCAGTGGAAGAAAGCAGGCATAAGCGTCTCATTACGAATACGGCCATGCTGTATATTCTACAGATTTCGGGGTATATCTTCCCTCTACTTACATTTCCTCTCCTCACGCGAGTCTTGCAACCGGAAAACTACGGCATCATGGTATTCGGTAATGCGGTCATCGCATATTTTCAAACGTTCGTCGATTTCGGGTTCCTTCTTTCTGCGACCGCAGATTGCTCGCTGAATCGGAATGACAAAAACAAATTGCAAACTATCGTGGCGGGTGCGATAGAAGCGAAGCTGCTCATCTCCCTTGTAGGTTTCATCATCCTTATAGTGTGTTGTGTGCTGGTCCCACAATTCGAATCGGTTCGGTTATACCTTATCTTGTCGTATCTGCCCGTTTTCACGAGTGTGTTCTTGGTCGATTATCTTTTCCGCGGCGTCGAGGAAATGAAAGTGATCACGTACCGGACTATAGCCGCGAAGGCCATCTACACTTGTCTGATATTCCTCATCATCCGAAAGCCGGAGCACTATATTTGGATTCCGATCATATCCACCATAGGTTCTTTTGCAGGAATCGCTTGGACATGGGTGTATGTGAAGAAGGACCTCGGTTTGAAGGTGCGTCCCGTGCCTCTTGCACACGCATGGTGCTCCATCAAGACTTCCTTTCAATTTTTCGTATCACGAATGGCCGCGCGAATGTACGAATCAACCAACACATTGTTCTTGGGCTTGGCATATAGCACCGAAGCGCTCGCTTCCTATGGCGTCGCGAACACACTCATCATGTCGATCGTCACCCTGTTCAGCCCCGTTGCCGATAGCTTGTATCCCTATATGGTCCAGAAAAGGGATTTTGCTCTTGTGAAGAAAGCCCTGCTAGTTCTGATGCCGCTTGTCGTGTTGACTTCTATCGGCCTTTACCTCCTTGCTTCACCCATCATCGTCCTTCTTTCGGGTAGCGGCTATCCCGAAGCGCCGTCCTATTTCAAGTGGATGCTCCCGATCGTCATACTTGCTCTGCCGAACTATCTTCTGGGTTTCCCGACATTAGGTGCCATGGGTCGGATGAAACAGGCGAACGACTCGGTCGTGTTCTCGGCGATCTTCCATATCGTGTGTTGCGCGATCTTATATTTCACAGGGAACTTCGATTTCATCTCGATCATTGTTTTAACGTGCATCACATGGACGCTTGAGACCATCTACCGCGCCGTGTGTGTCAAGAAATACTGGGACAAACCCATGCCCGGTATGCTGATAGAGCCTGCAGAAGAAGCTTTGGAAGGAAATGGAGGTAGAATCGATGCTTCGAAGGATTAAGAGATTCCTACGGACGAATCCCGTCACGCGACCGCTGTATGTGAAGCTCCATAACGCTTATTATTCCCGCCCCGACAAGCGTTACGAGAGCCGCAAGCAAGTTCTCGCATCCTCGTCTTCCATCTTCACGCAACGCATTTACGCTGCACTCGAAGGCAAGGATATCGAGTATTTCTACACCTACGGTAGTCTTCTCGGCCTGGTTCGGGAAGGGCATTTCCTGGGGCACGACCTCGATATGGATCTTGGTATCCTCAATACGCGGCCTACGATCATCGCCGAACTCGATGCCGCCTTGCGAACGCAAGGATTCAGTCGGGCCCATTACTTCACACGTGACGACCGTATCACGGAATGCACGTATGAGCTCGAGGACTTCGACATCGATTTCTTCCTGTATGACGAGGTTCCCGGCGGGCTCACAACAAGCTGCTATTTTCGGGACATCGAATATGAATACGACTCGCCCGAGGAGTTCACGTATGCCGAGCTTCCGATCTCCATGATTTCCGGTTTCACGTATGTGGAACTGGAAGGGGTTAGCCTGCGTATTCCAAAGAATGCCGAGCAGATCCTGAAAGAGTCGTACGGTGAGGATTGGCGTGTCCCCAAACTCGATTGGCATATGGGTGATGACGCGAACTGGACCCCCAAACCGGGTCGCGGCTACATACATAACGATTGATCAGCAGGTAGGGAATCGATTGTTATCTGTCTATTCTCTAAGCGCCGACAAAACATCGGATACACTATCTGCAGGGGTCCTCTATACGCCCTCTGCTTCTATATGCAGGTCTTTTCGGCTTTTTACAGGTAGACGGATTAAAATCTTTCGCGTGCTTTGATTGCACGTTTCAACCTATTCTCTATACTATTGACCTGAAACATGTTGTTCACCTTCAAGACGGGACGAAGGGGCAGTATCATTCGCATTTGAAACGTGCATGAAACACGTTTGCGAAATACTGGAATCAAACATAAAGTTTTAGGACGCAGTATGAAGAGCTTGTATCCAAGAAGTATCTAAAAAGTATCTAAGGAAATATAAAGTGCCCCTAATACTAGGAGGAAGTAAATGACCATCTCACCGGAAAAGGACTTTGTACTCAAAACCGTCGAAGAACGCGGCATCCACTTCATTCGTTTCTGGTTCACCGATGTTTTGGGAAATCTGAAATCTTTCGCAGTCACACCCGGTGAGATCGAAACGGCTTTCACGGAAGGTATGGGCTTCGATGGGTCTGCTATTGAAGGCTTTTCCCGCGTGCAAGAATCGGATATGATCGCATACCCCGATGCGTCGACGTTCCAAACACTTCCTTGGCGGCCCGAAGACAACGGTGTCGCACGCATGTTCTGCGATATCAAGAATCCGGATGGTACCCCTTTCGAAGGCGATCCTCGTTTCGCGCTTCGACGTATGGTTCAGAAAGCGGACGCGATGGGTTATGCCATGAACGTCGGTCCGGAGCTCGAGTATTTCTACTTCAAAGACTCAGCGGGCACCGAGGTGCTCGATCATGGTGGTTACTTCGACTTGACACCGCTCGATAACGGGACTGATTTGCGTCGCGATACTGTGCTCATGCTCGAGAAGATGGGCATTCCGGTTGAATATTCCCACCATGAGGCCGCTCCTTCACAGCAGGAGATCGATTTGCGCTATGCTGATGCCCTTTCGATGGCAGACGCGGTAATGACGTATCGCTTAGTCGTGAAAGAGGTCGCATTCAAATATGGCGTCTATGCTTCCTTCATGCCGAAGCCGATTGCAGGGGTCAGTGGTAGCGGCATGCACGTACATCAGTCGCTTTTCGATTATGATGGCAATAATGTCTTCTTCGACGCCGACGATCCGGACGGTCACAATCTTTCGAAGATAGCCAAACACTACATCGCCGGTCTTTTGAAGTATGCGCC
The DNA here is from genome assembly GCA_013335845.1 of Actinomycetota bacterium. Lineage (GTDB taxonomy): Bacteria > Actinomycetota > Coriobacteriia > Coriobacteriales > RUG844 > JAAXUU01. The sequence continues at coordinate 7,934 of JAAXUU010000009.1, read as the reverse complement.
GGAATATGCTGCAGTCACCAATCAATATGTCAACTCATACAAGCGCCTCGTTCCGGGGTTCGAAGCTCCTGTTTATATATCTTGGGCGAATCGTAACCGCACCACTATGGTTAGAGTTCCTATGTACAAACCGGGCAAAGATTCAGCGACGCGTATAGAACTCCGTTGTGCCGACCCGGCGGCTAATCCCTACCTCGCTTTTGCCGTTATGTTAGGAGCCGGTCTCAAAGGCATCGAGGAAGAACTGGAGCTTTGTCCTCCGGCCGAGGGTCTCAACATCTACGCTATGAGTCAGCCGGAACTTGATGCGCATGGTATAATGACGCTCCCCTCGAACCTGGGTTCGGCAATCGAGAAATTCGAACAATCAGAGCTTATGAAAGAGATTTTGGGCGACCATATCCACAAATACTTCGTCGAGAACAAACGAGCTGAGTGGAAAGAGTATTGCACGCAGGTCACAAAGTGGGAACTCGATCGGTATTTGTCGGTTCTCTGATGATAGGAAAACTATGCGGCCCGGCATTATTTCAATGGATTCAGCCACGAACGATACGCAGGGAGACTTCTGATGCATCGTAAAAATATTCTGATTGTTACCAGTGGACTTGAAACAAGTTCAGCGCTCCGTCGTGTTCTCTCCAGTATGGATGTCTCGGTTTCGTTCTCGACATCCGCTGCATACAGGGAGGTTATCACGACCAAGAAATTCGACCTTGTGATAACCGATATCGGCCGCGATATAGTCGCCGAGATCTCCAAGATGGAGAACTATCTCTCTGAGGACGAACCCGTTTCCCTTCTGGTGATCACGGAGGTCGAGCTGCTTGCTTCTCTGCGGTTGCCGACGCGGATAACCGCAGACTTCGTGATCAGGCAAGCGAGTGATGAGGAATATACCACACGCGTCCGCCACCTGTTATGGCCGAGCGAGGAAGCTACCTCATCGGACCTCGTCCGCGTGGGCGCTTTGACGGTGAATCTGGCGACGTACCAGGTGTATATTTCCGGAGAGCCACTCGATCTGACGTACCTGGAGTATGCCTTGCTCGCCTTCATGGTTACTCACCCCGGACGTACGTATTCTCGCGACGCACTTTTGCGCAGAGTGTGGGGTTTTGAGTATTATGGAGGTTCACGAACAGTTGACGTCCATGTACGACGGGTACGCGCCAAGTTGGGACCCGAGTATGCTCAGCGTTTGGAGACCGTTCGTGGTGTAGGATATCTCTGGAATGCGTAGGTAATCATCTGCGCTTAGCTAGTTTGGATGCATAAACGTGGACATTTCGCTTGGTGAGATCCGTAAAACACATACCATCGCCGTGATTGACGGCAACTCTTTGATGCACCGTGCGTTCCACGCGGTGCCACTCACGATGACCGCTCCCGACGGACGTCCGACAAACGCATGCTTCGGTTTCATCTCCATGCTTCTCAAGTTGATCGAGGAGTTCGAGCCTAACGGTATCATCTGCGCATTCGATGCGGGGCGTCCTCAATTCAGGATGGATGTACTCTCCCAATATAAAGCGCAACGTCCTCCGACCGATCCTCTTCTAAAAGAGCAGTTCCCGATGATACGTGAGCTCCTCGAATCTATGGGCATCCCGATAATCCGTCTTCAGGGGTGGGAAGGTGACGATATCCTCGGAACGCTTGCCTCGCGTGGCGAACAAGAGGGAAAACATATGCTTCTCGTCACGGGGGATAAAGACGCGCTCCAACTTGCCAGTGAAACCACTTCGATCGTGACGACGAAGAAAGGTATATCCGATGTCGTCATCTACAACCCTGATGCGGTATTCGAGCGATACGGTGTGACGCCTGAGCAGGTTCCCGACTTCTTGGGTCTCAAAGGCGACCCCAGTGATAATATACCCGGTGTTTTCGGGATAGGGGAGAAGACTGCTGCAAAATTGCTCCAGCAGTACGGCGACCTTGAGAATGTTATCGCTCACGCTGATTCCATAAAGGGAAAGGTCGGAGAGAACATCCGCAATAACAGTAAAGATGCCTATGACAGTCGTACCGTTGCGACGATCTCGCGTGAAGCACCTCTCGATATCTCACTTGACGAGGTCATCTTCCCTTCGTTCGACCCCGCGGTTGTTCGAGAAAGTTTCGGAAATCTGCGACTCAAGACCCATCTCGCGAAAGTTCTCGAATTAAGCCGAGCCGGCGATAAAACTTCCGTGGAACACGATGAAAGCGCGCTGTCGTTCGGTGATGCCGCATGTAATGCGATGGTTGTGATCTCACCGGTCTTTGCGGGAGATGCGGCGCGGAGCTTCTTATCGGACGCGTTATCGCAACACGTTCCATTGGGTGTTTGGGTTGACGAAGGAGACGATCTTGCGCTGTTCGGAACCTCGCGTGACCTGTACATCGCCACCAGAAAAGGAGTCGCGCATTTCCAAGGCGACGACTTCGTTCCCGTCTTGTCACGCGTCTTGCGCGAAGGAAGTGTCGTAGCCCTCGATTCGAAATCGGTGTTACAGACATTGGTTCCGCCGGATACATCGTTGGACGTCGAGCTTTCAAACGAAGAGCTTGAAGCTGTGCGGATCTTCGATCTTTCCATAGCCGCCTATCTGCTTGATTCTTCTCGAAAATCCTACGACGTTGCATCCCTACTTTATGACTATCTTTCATTGTCTCTACCTGAGCCGTCCAAAAGCATGTCTTTGCCGGTTTATTCGGCGGCGTGTGTACTCGCTTTGGAAATGCCACTATCGGAGGCGTTGTCAGAGGATGGATCCCGCCCTTGTTTCGATTCCATAGAGATGCCCCTTGTTCCTGTTCTCGTACGTATGGAGAGAACGGGCGTGGACTTGGATGTCGCCGTTCTTGCCGATCTGTCGCTATCGACCGCTAAAACGATAGAGCAGATCACAACCGAGATATACCGCGTCGCAGGCGAGGAATTCAATATCGATTCCCCGAAACAGCTTGGGACGGTTCTATTCGAAAAACTCAAACTGCCTATGAAGAAGAAGACGAAGACCGGGTACTCGACCGACGCATCGGTGCTTGCAGAGCTTGCTTCGGAGCACCCGTTGCCGGCGCTCGTCGTGGAATATCGAGAGCTTGCGAAAATCAAATCGACCTACATCGATGCTCTGCCGCGTATTCTCGGAGCAGACGGAAGGTTGCATACTTCATTCAATCAGACGATCACCGCCACGGGGCGCCTCTCGAGTTCGGATCCCAATCTTCAGAACATCCCGGTTCGCACGGAGTTCGGCAAACAGATCCGCACGGCGTTCACCCCACGCGGTGCGAACGAGGTATTCGTATCGGCGGACTATTCTCAGATAGAACTGCGGCTGCTTGCCCATCTATCGGATGACACCGGCTTGATCGAGGCATTTTGTAGCGGTCGTGATTTCCATGCTGCAACTGCGTCACGCATATTCGGTGTCGAAATCGACCAAGTGGACGCAGGCATGCGGAGTCGAGCGAAAGCCGTCAACTTCGGAATCGTGTACGGACAGCAGGCTTTCGGCCTCGCGAGGTCGCTGGGAATCGGATACGGCGAGGCGCAAAGTATGATAGATCGCTACTTCGAGGCATATCCCGGTGTTAAAGAGTATTTGGACCGGCTTGTCGAAGAAGCACGGAAAACAGGAGTTGCGTCTACGATATTCGGTCGCAAACGTCATGTTGTCGAAATCCTCTCGCACAATGCGAACGTTCGCGGGTTCGGGGAGCGCATAGCGATGAATCACCCGATGCAGGGGAGTGCCGCGGATATCATCAAGCTCGCAATGATCGAAGTGCAGCGTCGACTTGACGAGAAACAATCAGAGGCGCGTTTCTGCTTGCAAGTACACGACGAACTCGACTTCGAATGCGGTACGTCGGAGGCGGAGGAGCTTGGCTCCATGGTTCGAGACGTGATGGAGAACGTCGTGGAACTCAAGGTGCCTATCGAAGTAAGTGTGTCGATCGGGAGGAACTGGGCTGAGGCCAAGTAAGGCAATCGGTTCGTTTCAAGATTCGAACCATGCTCCATGATCGTGCCTGGCAGACGGTTCGTTCTGACACATCCACAAGCTCCTATCTTTGTATTCCTACAGCTTGGAACTACATGGTATGATGCCTTCGTTTGTTTCATCTACCAGCTATGAGGATATCTTGCATGAGTGAGTTCTTCCCGCAGTTCGACATCGCCGCATTATTCATTCTCGGAATTCTTCTGGTGAACTTCACTTTGAAGCGGCAGACGTATCTTTTCCAAACGCGACTCTATAGGTCCTATCTAATTTTTTCGATTGTAAGCGTTGCTCTCGATATACTGACGCTTATCACCTTTCAAAAGGCAGCTATCATTCCGCCCTGGATCAACTATGCTCTTAACGGAGTATTCTTGGCGATGCAATTCATCATGCCCGCATTTTTCGCCACGTATATGCTGACCGTCATGGGGAAACGGATAAGGGCGACTGCGGGTGCCTTTTTGCTTTTGAGCATCCCCGCGCTCGTAGGTGCGATCACGATGCTGTTGTTCAATTATTCCCAGCACTGGTATTTCTATTTCGATGAGACATTCAAATATATGTATGGGCCTTATCACTCTCTTTTGTACTTCAACGTAGCCTTATACGCTGCCGTGACTCTGATGGCGACAGTGATAGTAAGGAAGAGAATCAACAAATTCCAATTACAGGCCATTGTCAGTATCGATATAATCGCCTTCGTCGCCGTGGTCATCCAAGCTCTCTTCCCAAGCTATCTGGTCGGTGGCTTCGGCGTTGCGCTCTGTCTGCTCATGATGTATCTCAGTTTTCAAAATCCCAATGAGGAGATCGACCCGTTAACGAAGATTCCCAACCGGAATTCATTTCATTACAATACCGAACATATGCTTCGCAAGAATCCCGACGTGTCATACCTGCTGGTTTACATGAACATCGAGCATTTTAAAATCATCAATGATCTGTTCGGAGCGCGGATAGGCGACCGGATCCTTATGCGCCTCGCCGATCAGCTCAGGCGATATTGCAGAGGGATAGGCACGTACGGCCGTTTGGAAGGCGATCATTTTGTTTTCTGTCTGCCCGACGACACATTCGAACTTGAGGATTTCCTCGCGCAGACCGATAAGGGATGCCTGCGTGATATCGTCGATTATGATGTCAGAGTCACGCTTGGTCTCTATGTGATCGATGACAGAACGATACCGTTGAATCTTATGTGCGATCGCGCGTATATGGCCCTTCAAAACACCGATAGGGATTATTTGACCCGTTACTCCATCTACGACAATGCTCTGCGTGCATCGATGATCGAAGAACATGAGATCCTCGAGGAAATGTCCGGTGCTTTGGAATCCGGTCAGTTCATATTGTACTACCAACCTGTCTATGATCTTGCCACCAAGAAGATCATAAGCGCAGAAGCTCTTGTGCGTTGGAACCATCCCGAAAAAGGGTTGATCTCTCCCGGAAAATTCATCGCGCTATTCGAGAAACATCGATTCATCTTGAAACTGGATTATTTCGTATGGGAAACAGCTTGCATGCAGCTCCGTACTTGGATCGACCAAGGTATGGTCCTCTTTCCGATATCGGTCAACTTCTCGCGCATCAATCTCTACAATCAATCGCTCCTGTACGACGTTATCGGGCTCGTGGAAAAGTACGGCCTCGATCCCTCTTTGCTCAAGTTCGAAATCACCGAAAGTTGCTATATGGAAGACGCCGATAGGTTCTTATCGGTGATAACAGGACTGCAGAAACATGGATTCACCATCATGATGGACGATTTCGGTAGCGGATATTCTTCCTTGTCGATGCTCAAGGACACTCCTTTCGATCAGTTGAAGATCGACATGCGCTTCTTGATGGCATCCGATGATTACGACCGCGGAGAAGTCATTCTTTCGACGATCGTCGAAATGGCGAACAGACTCGACCTGTTCGCAATAGCTGAGGGTGTCGAAACAAAGGAACAAGCTGATTTTCTTGCGGCTATCGGCTGTGATGCCGCCCAAGGCTATTATTTCTCAAGACCTGTGCCTTCGGCTGTATTCGAATCCCTAGTCTAACGCGACTGATTCACGCGACTGGCCCGACACCCGATTTACATTTCGGACCTGTAAACAGATAAGCACGCACATGTTAAGAGTTGCGAAACGGCATTCAATCTTATACTCATTTCATTCAAAGTAATTCTCGTAAGGTTTCGTACCATCTCGTGGTTACGGTTTTAGCGGAGAAGGAGTGGATGAGAATGATTGATTCGGGAAGTACCACCTTTATGCTCGTTTGTACTATGCTGGTCTTTTTAATGACACCGGCTTTGGCGCTTTTCTACGGAGGTCTCTCTCGTAGGAAGAACACGGTGAACACCATGTTCATGTCGATTGCGATCATCGGCGTCGTGGGAGTGCTCTGGATGGTTGCAGGTCAGTCTCTCGCCTACGGTGGCGACGGAAGCCCCTTTATCGGCGGCTTTGACCAATTGTTTTTGAATGGGACGCTGGAAGAAGTCCTGAATCCTGTTGACGGCACGTTCCCTCCGATCGTCAATATCGCCTATCAGATGATGTTCGCGGTCATCACCACTGCGATCATCACCGGCGCTTTGGCGGGACGTATGAAGTTCGGAGCGGTCCTCACGTTTGCCGGAATCTGGTTGCTACTTGTCTATGCACCTCTTGCTCACATGGTGTGGGGCGGCGAGGGAAGTCTCATCGGAAGTATGATCGGCGCTTTGGACTTTGCCGGTGGCGACGTGGTCCATATCAGCTCGGGTGTCACCGGTCTCGTACTTTGTGTACTGCTTGGTAAAAGGCGCGGTTTCGGTATGCTGTCCTATCGTCCTCACAACGTCCCTTCCATCGTACTCGGTGCAGGCCTCTTGTGGTTCGGTTGGTTCGGGTTCAACTCCGGCTCCGAGTTCGCTGCCGACGCCGTCGCAGGTTTGGCTTTGCTCAACACGGCGATAGCTCCCGCTGCCGCAATGATCTCCTGGATGGCAGTCGAGAAATTGATGACAGGAAAAGCCACTCTCGTCGGTGCGTGCACCGGTCTTGTCACAGGACTTGTCGTTATCACTCCTGCTGCCGGTTTCGTCGCTCCTTGGGCAGCTCTTGTCATGGGTATCATCGTCGCTCCCATCTGCTACTATGGAATATCTTGGCTCAAGAAGAAAATCGGTTACGATGACGCGCTCGATGCATTCGGGTGCCATGGTATCGGCGGTATCGTCGGAGGTATCCTCACCGGTCTGTTCTGCGTACCGGAGCTATCGTGGAATGATATGGGTGGACTTCTCTACACCGGCGATCCTTCGTTGTTGATCGCTCAGGTCGAAGGTATCCTCATCACGGTTGTGTTCGTTGTAGTGATGGCATTCATAATCGGTTTCGTTGTGAAGAAGATCTTCGGAGGGCTTCGTGTTGAGGAATCTGTCGAGAACGAAGGACTTGATGTTTCGCTTCACGGTGAGTCTGCTTACCCGGCCTTCAACGGTCTTGACTAAACCACTGAATAGGAATGGAGATTTCCAATGAAAATGATTCAAGCGATAATCCGCCCGTCTAAGCTCGAGGTACTGAAAGAAGCTCTTTTCAAAGCCGGAATCAACGGAATGACGATAAGTCAAGTACAGGGATGTGGCAATCAGCACGGTTGGAAGGAATATTTCCGCGGTAGCGAGGTTATCTTGAATGTTCTTCCCAAGATAAAATTCGAAATCGCCGTAAACGACAGTCAAGTCGATTCCATCGTCGAACTTATCACGGAAACGGTCCGCACGGGTGAAGTGGGTGACGGTAAGATTTTCGTCAGCGCCGTAGAGGACTGCGTAAGGATCCGGACGGGCGAGCGCGGAGAGAAAGCCCTGTAACGAGGCATTCTCGACTCACGTTTCGTTAGGATCCAGCAAAGCGGGTGTCCGGCTTAGCAGCTGGGCACCCGCTTTGC
>JAAXUU010000131.1 GCA_013335845.1 Actinomycetota bacterium | reverse complement strand
GAGGGCCAAGCGCTTGATATCGGTTGGGCGCGCGACAATCGTTTCGATTTGGAGATCTCCGACTACCTTGTCATGGCGCGTCATAAGACGGCATATTATTCCGGCGGAGTGCCGCTTGCAGTCGGTGCCATCATCGGTGACGGTACCGAGAAGCAGATCGAGGACTTCCGTGAATTCGGCATGGGCACAGGACTCGCATTCCAGATACAGGACGATCTTCTGAATCTCGTGGGCGAGAAGGAAAGTACCTTTAAAGATTTCCGAAATGACATAACAGAAGGAAAGCGCACGCTTGTTGCAGTGCATGCACTTCAGCATTCCAACGAGCGGGATGAATTGATCCGTATTCTTTGTTCCCGTACAGAGGATCAAGAGGAATTGGCACAAGCGGTTGGGATCATGGAGAGGGCCGGGTCGATTGATTTTGCGAACGAATACGCCGTCTCATTGACCGCGCATGCGAAGGAGCGCATTTCTGACTCATTGCCTCAAACTCCGGCGCGCGACTTACTACTTTCAATGGCGGACTTCTTCATAAACCGCATGCGGTAGAAAGCCCGTTGTGGCGCCGAATTGAACGGCACATCCCCTCGGCGCTATCGGTGACGCATGCACTCAACCGGTCTTGACGTGTGCCGTCGAGCAGCTTCCTTTACCGGTCTCCTTGATTGGTCTCCATTGTCAGCTTGGTTCATCTACGGACCGCGCGGGAATTCCTATCGTTCATGCAGGACGCCCGGCCACGAAGGTACTTGGTATTTCTCTGTGTTTTGTTTGGGGTGTAGTGGCGGCGTGGTAAACTTTTCGTTCAATGATTATTCATCTTGAGAGGCATAGTGTTTGAAACCCATTGGATTAAATAGCGAAGGCGCGGCAGTCGAAGATATCCAACGACGTCTTGGCCTTTTGGGATATTCGCTCGGACCTAAAGGAATCGATGGAATCTATCTCGAGGATACCGCTGCTGCAGTGCGTGCTTTTCGCGAGGCCGAAGGTCTTCCTCTGTCCGATGAGGTCGATGATGATTGTTGGTCTGCGCTTGTCGACGCTAGTTTCGCCTTAGGTGATCGTACTCTTTACCTACGTGCGCCGTTCTTCCATGGAAACGATGTCAGGAAATTACAAACCGCGCTCAATGTGCTCGGTTTCACCTGTGGTCAGGTGGATGGGATATTCGGGGCTCACACCGAACGCGCATTGCGCGAGTTCCAAGCGAATGTCGGGATCGACCCCGATGGAATCGCCGGTTCATGGACGTTCAAAGCTATTGAACGCCTTCATCATGTCTGGCTCGGGAAAGATTCATTACCGCATTCGGCTGCGCAGCTAGGATTTTCCCGCGCAGCAGACGTACTCGAGCGTGTCGAGATCTGTTTCGCCGGATCTGACGATAATGCTCGCCAGATCGCATCGCGTATCTCCAATCTAGCTCTTGCGACGACACCATATTCACGTGCGTCTTCTGTCGAGTCTTTCCAAAATGCCCATCCAGAGGGCGCCTTGCATATCGAAGTCATCACAGTGAAGGACCCTGCGATAAAAGGTATTCCTTACGTTGTGTTCTCGGATGAGCTTTCGCTTGTCTCCCGTATTCGGACCGCAGCGAAAACCGCGGCGGTGGACAACATGCGCATCGCTATCGGCATTCCGGCAGACTCGTTCATCGACCCCGAGCATCCGACGTCACGTGAACTCCAGCATGTCGCAGTTACCCTGCTCGATGCGGTCTGTGCCGTATACGAGTGATTCCTCTGTCAAACGAGGTGGTTTTATGGAGTCTTTGCGTAAGCTTTGTCCCCTATTAGATTAGATTTTGGCGATATCATTCTTTCGTGCTATCCTTTCAAATCAAATGGAGCTTAAATGTTGCAGCTGAGTCGAATGTTCCGTTCGCCTCGAAACGCGAGGAAGAAGGCAAAACTATTGAAAAAAATGACCAGAAGAGCATTTCTGGGTACAGCCCTCACAGGTGCCGCCTTATGTGCACTGGGTAACCCTGTTTCCGCGCTCGCAACCCCGACATCTGCCGAGAAACAAGCTGAGGCAGACGCAGTAAGGGAAAAACTCGATACATGGGCCGTTCAACTCGACGAGGCCTCTGACAATTATTACACCGCGTTGGATGAGCACGATACCGCTGTAGCCGCCATGAACGAGGCACATGGGCGTATCGACGCTGCTGAAGCGAGGATCGTGACACTTCAGGACCATCTCGGCACACGTGCGAGCACCATGTACCGCAATGGCGAGATGTCGTTTCTGAGCGTTTTGCTCGGTGCCGGCTCATTCGAGGATTTCGTTTCCACGTGGGATGTCTTGAATGACCTGAATAAAGATGATGCGGAAATGGTCGAAGAAACGAAGACCGCACGAGCTGAAGCTCAGCAAGCCCATGTAGAGTTCAGTGCGCAGGAGGCTATCGCTGCCGAGAAACTCGCCGAGGCCGAAGCCGTACAAGCGGAGGCGGCGACGATCGTCGCCCAGTACGAAACCGAAGTCGCCAACTTGGAGGCTGAGGTCGCCCAGATCATAGCGGAAGAAAAGGCTGCAGAAGAAGCCGCAGCCGCCGCCGCGGCAGCCGCAGCAGCATCGTCATCGTCTTCCGGGAGCAGCGGCGGCAGTAGTTATTCCTCCGGAAGTAGCATTCCTGCGAATGGAAGCGTCGTCGATTATGCGAGCTCTCGTCTCGGCTGTCCCTATGTCTGGGGTGCGACCGGGCCGAATACCTTCGACTGTTCGGGTCTCACCTCGTGGTGCTATGCGCAAACCGGTGTTTTTATCCCCCGTACGTCCAGCGGGCAGAGATCCGGCGCCGACGCTGTTCTGAGTGTCAGTGCGGCAGAAGCGGGCGACGTTCTGTGGATGAGCGGCCATGTCGGTATCTACATCGGTGGCGGCGCTTATATCCATGCCCCCCAACCCGGTGACGTGGTGAAGGTGGCCTACAATATGGGCATGTGGTCCTGCGCATTGCGCTTCGCATAGACGAACCGACGAATCAATAACGAATTCAAGAGTGGCCCTGCTTCGCAGTATGAAGCGGGGCCACGTGCTGTAACCGGGCGGGACTTTTTCTGGGATTCACATATTCCAAATTTCGAAAGTGAGAATTATGATGTTTGGAATTTCGAGAGCGCAAATTGGATAGCGTGGATCAATCGGCCTTACGGTAGAGGCGCACGACGGTGAGAATCCATGTTCCGGCCAACGCCCCGATAGTTCCACCAGCTGTATCGACGACCCAATCGAGCGTCTCGGCACAACGCCCATCGACGAAATATTGATGGAATTCGTCGGTGATCCCATAAAGAGATGCAAGTACCATGGCCACTACCGCCATCATCCAACTTTTCCTCCAAGGCACATTGAGGGCACCTACCAGCAAGACAGCCAGGATCCAGTACACACAGAAATGTACGAAATAGGACCATTCACCCAAATTGAAGGGAAGAGCGCTCGCCGGTTGCGAAGAGATGAAGAAGATTACTCCGGCCCATGCTAATGCGAGAAACCACGCCAGAGGCTGGCGGAATTTTGATAACTTACTTGGTACCTTTCGGTTCATGCATCGACTCCTCTAGATTTTACGTAAGTTGCAGTATACCGCTCAAATGATAAAGTAGTATGAAAATTATCCATTTGTCCATAAACCTTAAAACATTTGTGGTCTAAGACCGATTTGTCTGGTACGATAACAAACCGTCGGGATGTGGCTCAGCTTGGTAGAGCGCTCGCTTCGGGAGTGAGAGGTCGTGGGTTCAAATCCCGTCATCCCGACCAGTTAACCAAGATATTGGCAAGTTACGCTGCGGTGTAGCTTGCCAATTTTCATATGTAGGGAGAAGGGTATGCAGGTACTTATCGATGCAATAGGCTACGGCTTGTGTCATCAATTGCCTGCACGTACTTTCACAGCCGGGAATATTTCGTATCCGGTCTGTGCCCGCGATACAGGCCTTTATTTCGGAATCGTAGCTTCGATTGCGGTACTTGCGTTTCTTTATCGAGGGAAGGACAACTCCGGGTTCCCTTCTATCGGGGCGTGTGTCGCCGCAGCCTGTCTGTTCGCGACACTGGCTTTCGATGGCCTCAGTTCCTATCTCGGTTTCAGGGAAACCACCAACACATTGCGTTTTCTCAGCGGCACTGCGGGAGGGTCTGCAGCAGGACTATTCCTTTTTTGGGTGGTTCGGAACGTCGGGCAAGCCGGTAGAGAGGACGAAAGGATCCTCGGAAATTTCAAGGAAATCATAGCCTGGGTTTGTTCCGTTGCCATCCTGGGTGCACTTTTCCTGTTCGGCTATCCTTATCTTGGACCCTTCGGCGCAGTTTTCATCACCATTTGCATGCTTAGTGTGATCGGCGGGATAAACGCGATCCTGCTTTCGATATCGAACCTCTTCCCTCATCCTTTCGCGACTCGGAAACGAGCCGTGGTGTTCTTCGCCCTCGTGTTCTCGGCGACGTGTATAGAATTGGCGTGTCTAGGTGTGCTAAGGTACCTACTTGTCGTTTTGTTCTCTCGCTAAAACAGAACAAAACGTCCTTTTGAAGGATAAATGATGGAAATAGTAGCGCCACATGATTTTTGAGGCGACAAGTCGGCCTTTTAGTGGTACCCTTTCTGTCTGTCCCAAAAGATACAGCGTTTTTTAATGCGATGCATGGAGGAACCACATGAAATTTGGCGGAATAGGCGTTCCCGAGCTTCTGATAATTTTGGCTGTTGCCTTGCTTATCTTCGGCCCCAAGAACCTTCCTAAATTGGGTGCGGCACTCGGTAAAACCGTAAAGAACATTCGCGATGGCATGGATGGCTCGGGCAAAGATAAAGATTCAGACGAAACTGAGCCTGCTGCCAAGATCGAGGCTGAGACGAAAGATTCGAAAGATACTTCTGCTTAAAGAGGTAACAAGCGCAACGTGCTACTTGTACTCATAGCGCGGCATATGCAACGAATCGGTTGCATATGC
>JAAXUU010000130.1 GCA_013335845.1 Actinomycetota bacterium | reverse complement strand
CTACTCGAGTACGTCAATGAGGTTTCAAAAAGTTATAAAGAAATCGAAGTCTTGCTGAAGGACCGGCCTGTCCTTGAAATAATCATCGATGGTCAGCGTCAAATCATGCAGCCAAGCGTTTTAGTAGACAAATTAGAGCGCGCAGGTGCTCTTGTTTGGAATGACGGGTGGAATCTTTCTGTGGAAGGGAGAGAATTTCTCGAAGATTTGAAAAGCACAAGGTAGCTCAAGATAAGTACGTCCAAGACAAGTACGTCCAAGACAGATCCCTTGTCGATGAAGGAGGAAAGAGAGGAAATATGGTACATACAGAAGTTACACGTAGAAGTTTTATCCAAGCATCTGTGCTACTGGGCGCTGCGACTGCAGTCGGTGCTTCTCTGTCGGGTTGTATGAAGGAAGAGGCAGCCGTAGCTACGGTGGATAGTAGCGACGGCCTTGTTAAGATCAAGACCGCATGCCATGGTTGCATCCAGGTGTGCCCGGCAATTGCGTATCTCAAAGATGGTGTAGTGGTAAGGCTGGAAGGCGATCTTGACGCACCGGTAAGCCGCGGCTCTCTGTGCATCAAAGGTCTCAACCAGATTCACACTATGTACAGCCCCCGTCGTGTTCTGCATCCACTCAAGCGTGCCGGCGAGCGTGGCGAGAACAAATGGGAAGTTATCTCTTGGGATGACGCAATCGAAGAAGCTGCTTCGCACATCGTAGATGCAATAGAAAAATACGGTCCGTATTCGTTCTTTTCATCCGTCGGCGGCGGTGGCGCCTATTCCTTCATAGAGGCAATGACGCTTCCAATGGCAATGGGATCACCTACAGTCTTCGAGCCGGGCTGTGCACAATGTTATCTACCGCGTTGGTCTATGTCAAAACTTTTCTATGGCGGAAACGACCAATCCATAGCTGACAATGCCGTGCAGGAGATCTTCCGCGTAGGGGACGACAACAAAGCAGAAGTCGTCATCGTCTGGGGCGCACAGCCTTCCGTCTCTGAAACCGCAGAATCCGGCCGTGGTATGGCCGAGCTTCGCGCTGCCGGCGTGAAGACGGTTGTCGTAGACCCCAACTTCAGCCCCGACGCAGCCAAAGCCGATGTATGGCTACCCGTTCGTCCCGGCACTGACACGGGTCTCATTCTGAGTTGGTACCGTTATATCATCGAGAATAAACTCTATAACGAGCAGTTCACGAAGTATTGGACCAACATGCCCTTCCTGATCGATCCGGACACGAAGTTGCCCGTTCTCGCGAGCGAGTTGTTTCCGGCGTTCAAGCAGACCACGCCCGAGAACACCCCTGCCTATATTTGCTACGACATCAAGACCAATGCCGTTGCTCCTTTCGAGTATTCCGCGCCCGAAGACTCCGCAGTCGATCCTGAGATCTTCTGGACCGGTGACTTCAACGGTAAGACCTACAAGACTGCCGGTCAGATCTATAAAGAGCAGGCAGAGCCATGGACGCTCGAGTACACAGCGGAAAACTGCTGGTTGGAAGCGGATAAGATCGAAGCGGCGATTCGTCTGTACACGCATGCAGATGACGACGGGACTGTCGCAGGCATTGCAAACGGTGTTGCATCCGATATGACGGAGTCCGCATCCCAGGTACCTCTGGGCCTCATGGGCCTCGACTCCATCATGGGTTACATCAACACGCCGGGTTGTACGATGACGCAATATGGTCCAGGCAACCAACCGACGAAACGTCCTGTCACCTACCACAATGGCTTCGGGGGTATGTTCTCCGATATGTACGGTATCGGTGCGGTAATCGGTATGTCAGACGCCGAAAACGAAGCCCGTATCAACAACGCTGAAGCATTCCCTCAGCAGAAACTTGCCAATCAGTTGCTCGTCGACCGCCTCGGTATGAAGGACCACAAAGGTCTGTATGCTTGGTGCCATTCCCACATCCCAACGGTGCGTGAGGCGATTGCTACCGGTGAACCTTTCAAGCCGCGCGTCTGGTTCGATATGTCGGGTAACAAGCTCGCCATGCTCGGTAACGCTAAGTCCTGGTATGACGTATTCCCGGAGGTCGATTACGTTATCGGCCAATATCCTATGCTTACCTCGTTCCATGTCGAAGCTGCAGACCTCGTCTTCCCGCTGCGCGAGTGGCTTGAAGAGCCCATGGTCAACATGTGCCAGCTGAACACGCAATGGCTTCAGAATGAAACCGTCCACATCGGCGAAACCGTATCGCACGGTATCCCGTGCGTACAGGTAACGAAGAAGGTTGCGGAAAAGCTCGGCGGCACGCTGCCCGGCCTCGTTCCCGGCCTGTTGGGAAGCGCAACCGAAGCAGAAGTCAAAGCTTCTGTAGCGGCGACCCTTCAAGCTCCCAGCTGGGAAGAACTTATCGCCGATACCGACAAGTACGTTCCTCTCGTCACTCCTGAAGATGTGTATTTCGGGTATCACCAGCAAGAAACGGTCGTCGATGACGGTTTACCTGCCGGCTTCGCAACCGAATCCCGCAAGATCGAGGTCTACTGCCAGATTCTGCTCAAATTGGCGAGAACCGGTTATCCGTTCTGCTACCCGACACCTCAGGAAGCATGCGAAGACTACAGCCCCATCTGTGAGTATATCGAGCCCGCGGAAAGTCCCGTCGGCGATACGGAATACCCCTTCGTTCTCACATCCGGTCGTGTCCCTTACTTCCACCACGGCACGATGCGTCATGCTCCCTTCTCACGCGAGCTTTTCCCAACCGCAGAGATCCGCATCAACCCGGCAAGTGCTCAAGAGCTTGGTGTGAGCCACATGGATTGGGTCAAGGTCACGAGCCGTCGCGGAGAAGTCCACGCACGTGCCTACCTTACCGAGGGCGTCAATCCTCACACGGTATGGATGGAGCGTTTCTGGAATCCGGAGTGCTTCGATGCTTCGCAAACGAACCCGACAGCCGGTTGGCGTGAGTGCAACGTCAATGTTCTCACGAAGAACAGTGCGCCGTTCAATGAAGTCTATGGTTCCTACACCAATCGCGGCTTTACCGTGAAGATCGAGAAATCGACCAAACCGGCCAACATTTGGGTTGAACCCGAGGAGTTCGCACCGTTCTTGCCGACTGAGGAAATGAAGGCAGAAGCTCAGACGAAGGATGTGTTCTAATGAAAAACTGTTTAGTTACCGATCTTGACCGTTGCAGCGGATGCGATAGCTGTGTAGCTGCATGTAAGTTTGAGAATGATATCGATTTGGGCATGTACTACAGGCGTGTCCCCGCTGTCGGACCGACCGGGACCTTCCCGAATATCGAAATGTACTGGCTGCCGTTCCAATGTCAGCAATGCGCCAATCCGGGTTGCATCGAAGTATGCCCGACAGGTGCATCGTATCGCGATGAAGCGACAGGCGTCGTCCTCATCGACGAAGAGAAATGCATCGGTTGTGAAACGTGCCTCACGGGTTGCCCCTACCAGGTGCGCACGCTCAACCCGACGACCAATATAGTCGAGAAGTGCACGCTTTGTTTCCAGCGCTCCGGAGATGAGAACTGGGTGCCTGCATGTGTCCGCACGTGCTGCACCGGAGCGATTCTCTTCGGCGATCTGGATGACCCCGAGAGTACGGTCTCTAAAGCGGTCGCCGCAGCAGGCGCAGCCAACTGTCACCAAATCGCAGATGCGAATGGCGTCTTGCCATCTTCCATCTACATCCTCTCCGAGAAGACTGCAAAGTGGCAGGACGATCCCGAGGGCTTGGTCCGCTACGGCGTAACCCGTCAGACCACGCAAGTCTAGGTTCGACCGAAAGTTCGGCAGTACTAAGTTGAGTTTGTAATGCGGGTTTTCTCGGCAGGTGGCGTCGCTTGCGTCACTTGCCGAGAGCCCGCGAATTCATGTAGTAGTTTTTAGGATTGGAATCTCATGGTTAGTGATACAACGTGTTATGCAACCGGCACCTCAGTCGACACAGGCGCTGCAGGTGCCACGGGCGTGGAGTCCTGCGATATCGTCTCTCAAATACTCCAGGCCCTCGAAGGTAGAGCGGTTTTCTATGACTTGCTTGCCTCGCTGTATTTCAAACCTCTGACCTTGGAGCAGATCGAGAACATCGCCACTATGGATTATTCAGCCTACAAGGATGTCAATGAATCATTTTCCGATGGCTTCAATGATATCTCGCGCTATTTGAATAAGCGTCATTCGGGAACAAGGCAGGAACTGGCAGTGGATTTCACGTCCACCTTCATCGGCACTTCATCATGGAAAGGGAAGTATGCGGTTCCCTATGAATCCGTATTCACCAGTGAAGAAGGCCTCCTTTTTCAAGATTCGTTTCATGCAATCTGTGAAGTATACAGAGCGAACAATGTTGCCAGGGGCGAAGGCTACGACTATCCCGACGATCACTTGTCATTCATGTGCGAGTTCATGGCGATCATGTCGAGAAGAACCATTGAAGCACTTCAAGAAGGCAATGTTGTAGAAGCGCTCGGGCAACTCGAGACGTCTCAAGCGTTTCTTCAGGCTCATATACGTTCTTGGTTCGATGCATTCCAGGACGTGGCGCTTTGTTTGATCGAAACGCGTTTCTATCGCGGCATGCTCAAGATCACCCGCGGATTTTTCGAGTTGGATACCCACGTAATCAAAGAAATCTCAGACGAACTCATGATGAAGTAAGGAGCAAGGAGGGAAATGGAATTTGCAATCATATTGGTTTGCACCATCGTTGCTTGCTTCCTATTACGCAACCCCATTAAAAAAAGTCCGGCGCTGTTTTACGCGTTGGCTATCATAATCGATATCGTCTTTATCACCGGGACATTCATTGCGATTCCGCATGCTCTATGGCGCGTGTTTTTTATCCTTATTCAAAAATGTACACTCGCGTTGGCCCTGTTTATCGTAGTGATGTTCATAGGTGTATTGCCGAGAAATTCCAAGGCATGCATATGGCTTAAACCCATACGGGCAGAGCTATCGATCATTGCATGGATTCTGTCCTTGGGACACATGGCGGTATATCTTGAATCCTATATTCCGAAAATTTTCAGTGGCGCA
>JAAXUU010000129.1:3424-5048 GCA_013335845.1 Actinomycetota bacterium | reverse complement strand
CTCGCTCTTCCGATCTACCGACCATGAAAACGCCGATAACCAACAACGATAGGAAGATGGTGATGATGGCTCCAAGACTCGTGGACCAGTTCCGTTTGAAGTTGATCAACGCTTCTTTGATGAAATAGAATACCTTAGACATCGAAACCATACACCCCCTTATCCTGATCTCGAATGAGTTGTCCATTCTCGAGCGCGATTACACGACGGCGCATGCTGTCTACCATTTCCCGGTCGTGGGTCGCAATCAAAACCGTCGTCCCCGTACGATTGATCCGCTCGAGGAGTCGCATGATACCGAGAGAGGTCTGCGGGTCGAGGTTTCCCGTCGGTTCGTCGCAGATGAGCAACGGCGGGCGGTTCACAACAGCTCTTGCGATGGAAACGCGCTGCTGTTCACCACCGGAAAGTTGATCCGGCTTATGGTGCATTTTTTCTTCGAGACCGACAAGACGAAGCACTTCGGGAACTTGGGTACGTATCACATGTCGCGACTTACCGATAACTTCCAAAGCGAAGGCGACGTTCTCGAAAGCCGTCTTATTGGGAAGCAGTTTGAAGTCTTGGAAAACGCAACCGATATTACGGCGCAAGTACGGAATGCGCCAATTGCGCATGGTTACGAGATCTTCTCCTGCAACGAAAAGATGTCCACGTGTCGCAACGAGTTCGCGTATAAGCAATCTGATGAAAGTCGACTTACCGCTACCGGAATGTCCTACCAAGAATACGAACTCGCCGGGATATATATCAAGGGTGACATTATCAAGCGCGGGTTTTTTCTGTTGCGTAGGGTAGATCTTGGTCACGTTCCTGAAAGAGATTACCGGAGTACCCGAATGTTGTGTTTCTTCTTGACCGATCATCGGCAATGATGACAGCTGCGACGTGGCTTGTGCAGTCGTGCCGGGGCTTGCCGCCACCCCATTGGTCTTCGTGTGTTTCGCCACTGATCACTCCGATCGAGACGGTGGAATATTTCTCTAATTTTACCCCAAATGTGCTAGAGCGCGTACCTTCCTCACAGCTTCTACAATCGCCGCGGCATCCAATTCATACGCAGGTAGCAAATCCGAGAGCTCGCCGGACGTACCGAACTTATCCTTGACACCCACTCTTACCAGCGGAGTCGGTATATTCTCGGAAAGGAATTCCGCGATGGCACCACCGAGGCCACCGATAATCGAATGCTCTTCGGCGCTTACGATACAGCCGGTCTTCTCGACTGATTTGTACAAAGTTTCTTCATCAATCGGTTTGATCGAAGACACGTCGATCACTTCGGCATTGATGTTCTGAGCGGCGAGTAACTCGGCTGCTTCGAGCGCTTGGGTAACCTCAAGACCGCATGCTGCGATGGTGACATCGGTACCCTCGCGCAAAACATAGGCACGCCCGAGCTCGATTTCGAAGTCGTCATCATATATCATCGGCAGCGGCGCACGCCCCATGCGGATGTAGAAGGGACCGGGCGTCTTTGCCGCAAGACGGATAGCCGACTTGGCAGCATGATAATCCGCGGGAACCAGAATCCGCATTCCGGGTAGTACGCGCATAAGGGTGATATCTTCCGACATCTGGTGGCTACCGCCGTCGGGTCCGACAGAGATACCAGCATGAGTCG
>JAAXUU010000129.1:0-3414 GCA_013335845.1 Actinomycetota bacterium | reverse complement strand
GCATAGCAAACCGTATTTCTTATCTGCTCGTAAGCACGACCTGTTCCGAATATGGCGAATGAGCCGGTGAAAGCCACCTTTCCCGCAAGCGAGAGTCCCGCGGCGACATCGATCATATTCTGCTCTGCGATTCCCACATTAACCAAACGAGAGGGGTCCGCTTTGCCCAATACCGCCGTTGTCGTCGACCCCGAAAGATCAGCATCGACCGCAACGATGTCGATGCCCTCATTGAGAAGTTCCACCAAGGTCTCGCCATAAGCGGCACGCGTCGCCTTCGCGCCGAGCTTCTCGGCCTTTTCGGGAGATATACGCTTCACATCACTCATTTACAACTCCTCCCTTTTCATAAGTTCAGACAGAGCACATGCCGCCTGCTCGTCGCTAGGTGCTTTACCATGCCAAGACGCATCGCCTTCCATGAAGGATACGCCCTTCCCTTTCACGGTATTCGCGATGATGACCGAAGGCCCATCGCTTACCGCTTTGGCATCATCGATAGCCGTGATCATGGCGTCGATTCCATGGCCGTCAGCCTCGAAAACGCGCCAACCGAACGCAGCGAACTTCGCCGCGATATCCCCAAGGCACATGACCTTATCGGTACTGCCGTCGATTTGGAGGGTATTGTTATCGACGATTGCAACG
Source organism: Actinomycetota bacterium (assembly GCA_013335845.1). GTDB lineage: Bacteria > Actinomycetota > Coriobacteriia > Coriobacteriales > RUG844 > JAAXUU01. Next base: position 2,766 of record JAAXUU010000129.1, on the reverse strand, counting down.
AGGTTCGACAGTTTATTATGCGCAGCGAACATAGCTGCTTCCCAGACGAGCCCCTCTTGGAGCTCTCCGTCACCCATCAAGACGAAAACGTTCTGCGAACCACCGTTTTGGGTAAGTCCGAGCGCGAGGCCGGATGCGATGGAGAGGCCTTGGCCCAATGAGCCGGTGGATACCTCGACACCGGGAAGTTTCTTGCTATCAGGGTGCCCCTGAAGACGGCTCCCGAATTGCCGCAATGTGGAGAGTTCCTCCAGTGGGAAATAACCCGCACGAGCCAAGGTGGCATAGAGCACGGGCGCTGCGTGACCCTTAGACAGTATGAAACGATCGCGCTGCGGGTCGTCCGGATTCGATGGATAGTGATCCATCACGCCTCCGAAGAAGAGAGCGGTCATGATATCGGTCGCTGAAAGCGACCCGCCCGGATGCCCGCTCTTAGCACGACACAACATCGATATGATGTCCCTGCGTATGAGACCGGCAATTTCATCGAGCTCTTGAATGGTGCTACTAGGATTCACCTGTCAAACTCCTCTGTTCTCTTCAGTCATTTTCCTGCTGTGAAACGCGCCAACGATGATAGGCGATGATGAACTGGTCGAGCTCACCATCAAGAACCGCATCGACATTTCCTGTTTCCACGTTGCTTCTCAGATCTTTCACCAACTGATAGGGATACAAAACATAATTCCGTATCTGGCTACCGAACGATATCTCTCTTTTCGGTCCTCGCAACTCGTCGAGGGATGCCGCTCTCTTCTGCAATTCGAGCTCGTAGAGCTTCGAGCGCAGGATGCGAAGGGCGGATTCCTTGTTCTGAAGCTGGGACTTCTCATTCTGACATGTCACGACGATGCCGGTTGGGAGATGCGTTATCCGCACGGCCGAATCCGTCGTGTTAACGGATTGACCCCCCGGCCCACTAGAACGATAGACATCTATCCGAAGGTCGTTCACGCCGATATCCACCTCGACATCCTCAGGGAGAACCGGTAGAACCTCAACCCCAGCGAATGTAGTCTGACGACGTTTCTTATCATCCGTCGGTGAGATCCTGACCAATCGATGGACTCCCTGTTCCGCACAGAGCATACCATAGGCGTTCTTCCCGTGAACCGTGAACGTCGCTCGATCCAAGCCGATGGCCTCTCCGGCGGGTGCATCATTGACCTCGACCTTCCAACCGTGTTTCTCGGCATAGTGGAGATACATCCGGAAGAGCATCTCGGTCCAGTCCTGAGCCTCGAGACCACCTTGCCCGGGCGTGACCGTGACGATGGCGTCTCCGCCGTCGAACTCACCGTCGAACCATGACGCCAGCTCAAGCGAGTCGATGATATCTTTGAGATGCTTGATACCCGCATCGACCTCCTGAGCGAGCGACTCGTCGCTGTCGGCCAAGGCGAGTTCATTAGCTACTTCAATATCCTCCAGGGCGGCTTTGGCCTTATCGTATTCTTCGCAATCGCTGCGAAGGTTCGCAGCGCGCGTCATGACCGACTGGGCGAGATTCTGATCATTCCAGAAACCCGGTTGAGCACCCTGCTCCTCCAAGCGAGCTACTTCCTCGCGCTTCGATGCGACGTGCAAGTAGTCGCCCACCTCATCGATTCGCTTTGATAACGCTTCTATTTCGGTACTTCGGTTTTCAATCATATTCTACTCAGTAGCTCCGTGACATTTCTTATATTTCTTCCCGCTCCCACAGGGGCAGGGATCATTACGTCCGACCGTCGCAAAGGGGTCGTCTTTATCTTTTTCGAATGTCACAGCTTTCTGCGGAGCCTCTTTAGGAGGTGCAGATGGCATACCCGTATGACTTGCCGCGCGCTGTGAACGCATCGCAGCAGCAAGCGTGTTGTTGTCACCGTCCGGCTGGGCAGGACCGGAATATTGAGCTCCGGCGAATGCCGGGGTTTCCTCTTTGACTGCAACTTGGATGCGCATGATGGTACGGAGGTAATCTTCGTACATGGATTCGACCAGATAACCGAAAGCCGCGAAAGCCTCTGTTTTGTATTCGACCAAGGGATCGCGTTGGCCCATCGCACGAAGCCCGATACCGCTTTTCAGATAATCCATCTCCTGCAAGTGGTTCATCCAACGGGTGTCGATGACGCGAAGCATAACCTGCGCCTCGAGATGACGAGTCGCCTTCTCACCGAGCATGCGTTCCTTCTCGGCATAGATCGTTCTAACCTGCTCGACCAAAAGATCCGTCAAAGTATCGATGTCTTCATCGTGTTCGAGTGCCTTCGGGTCGATATCGTTGCGACCGGTAAGCTCCATGAACCACTGACGGAGACCATCCCAGTCCCAATCGTCAGCGGCAGCACGCTCGTTGCAGAACGAGGCGACCTCGCGCTCGACCGTGTCTTGTGTGATCTCTTCGACGCGTGCGTGGATATCTTTACCATCGAGGATGAGATTGCGCTCGTTGTAAATCGTCTCACGTTGCTTGTTCATGACGTCGTCATATTCCAAAACGTGCTTTCGTGCTCCGAAGTTCATGGCCTCAACCTGGCGCTGTGCGCTTTCGATGGCCTTAGAAACCATCCCCGCCTGAATAGGCATGTCATCGGGCATCTCGGTGCGTTCCATCAAATGCGAGATCTTTTCCATACGATCCCCACCGAATAGCCGCATGATGTCATCTTCAAGGGAAAGGTAGAACTGCGTCAAACCCGGGTCTCCTTGACGTCCCGAACGTCCACGGAGCTGATTGTCGATACGACGGGATTCGTGCCGCTCGGTTCCGATTACAGC
>JAAXUU010000392.1 GCA_013335845.1 Actinomycetota bacterium | reverse complement strand
TGCCCTTCACATCGGGCTTTCATCGATAATCTTCGGATTCGCTTTGGGTACTGTGCGCCAGTCTTCGGTTGGCACTGCGTTTCAAAGCGCGGACCCCACAAGTCAACTCGTCCTCCTTACGGGCGCGATATTCGCAGCGCCGCTGTTGATATGTACCATCCTTCTCTTGAGTGGCTATGAGTTCGGTTTCCTCTATCGTCCTCTTGTTCCTTTTATCGCAATCGCTCTCTTGTTGATCCCTTTCATCGGGTTAGACGGCAACGGGGTCATGCTCACACTCATATTGCTTGTCGGTTACGTCAGCTTCGAAGTCATGATGTGGGTTGCATTCGCCGAGATAAGCTATCGTTTCAGACTCTCATCTGTGCTGGTCTTCGGTTTGGGTCGTGCTTTCTTGACTGCCGGTACCTTGATCGGAGCTATTGGTAGTAGCTTGTTTGCTGGTATGGATGGTATTTATTCGATCAACAGCACAACCGGTTCGCTTCTTGCTATGTTCGCCCTGGTCCTCGCATATGCGCTACTGCCCCGCGAGAAGGACATCAAGGAAATGGTTGTTCTGGATGAGGAAGAGGATGCAAGCGGCACTACACCCGGCGAAGATGAAAGTGTTCAGCGAAACCATCGCTTCACAAAAAAGTGCGAAAAAGTCGCCACCCAATATCTGCTGTCCAAGAGGGAAACCGAAGTCCTGTATCTCCTTGCCAAAGGACGGAATGCATCGTATATAAAGGACGCTCTCTTTATCTCCGAGGGCACAGCCAAAACGCATATCTGGCGTATCTACAAGAAACTCAATGTCCACACGCAACAAGATCTCATAGAAATAATCGATCAAAGCTGATTATGCTTCCTATCTGCAATTTCTGTATCTTTGTAAACCAAGGGTATGATTCTTTGCGCGTGTAAACCCAAAAATCAAGCTGAACTCAACCTTGTCCCTTTGCTACACTTCGATGCGTTGAAGTCCCTGAACAGGCATGGAGAAATACAATGGACAGGAGTTTGCAGATGGCTTTGGAAACAGAGATCGACGACTCGATTACTTCGGTAGGGCGGACCATCTGTAATCGGGTGCTGATCACCGGTGGTCCCGGTGTGGGCAAAACACTCACACTCGCACAGAATATCAGCGCATTGATTGACGACGGAGTGGATCCCGGTGAGATCCGTGCAGTAGTTTCCACGTCTTCCGCCGCTCAGTCTTTCGAGTCGTTGCTCGAGCGCATCTGCCCCGGCCGGAGTAGGGAAGTATGGGTCGGTACGGCTCGGAACCTTTTCATAGAAATTCTTTCGACCGATGAGGCTATCGAAAAGACAGGTCGTATCCCCCGGATACTATCCGATAGCGAAACAAAATTCCTCCTCGAAGATATGAAAACGCTCGGGGAGCCGAATAAACGCCTGAGTGAGATGCTGAAGTTCTTTTACCGGCAATGGACCGAGTTGGGCGACGAGGACCCGAACTGGCTCGTATCGGTAGAGGAGAAGTTGGTGGTGGATGCCCTGCAACGACATCTGATATCCCGTCATGCGATGCTCGAACCTGAACTCGCGAACATAACCTTAAGCTACATATGCTCGCGCTGCGAGACTGTCTCGGCCTCTGCCAAACCATATGTATTCGTCGATGATTATCAGAATTTGAGCAAGGCGTCTCAAGTTGCTTTGGGTCTTTTGGGACGGAAATGTTTTACGCTTGCCGGTAACCGTAACGAACAGATACAGACTATCGAATCCTACCCCTACCCACAGGGACTTGACGTATTTCGCGCACAGTATCCGGATGCGCAAGAGGTGCATCTCTCAACCGGGATACGTTCGGCTCGGTGTATCGCCGCAGCGGGAAACGCTTTGATTCAAAACGATGATCGGAGAGCAGATACTTTAGTAATGGTGCACGATACTATGCCTTCCGGGTCTATAAAGGTAGTCAAATGGAATA
>JAAXUU010000391.1 GCA_013335845.1 Actinomycetota bacterium | reverse complement strand
GCACGGAATATGGTCGGGACGATATTCTCTTGAGGCGTGACCTTTTCGATAGGCGCGGTGCTCTCACGGGGCTATATACAGCTCTTTCCGTCGCGACGAAACCTTTCGTGGCGGTCGTTGCCTGTGACATGATCTTTGCGAGCGCCAGAGTGCTCGAAGCCGAGCTCGAGTATCTCAAGGAAACAGGCTGCGATGCCGCCGTTCCTTCTTTGACCCATGGCTACGAGCCGTTCCATGCGGTGTATCGTCGCGAAACCTGTCTGGAGTATGTGAAGGCCGCTCTCGATCGCGGAGAATGCCGTGCGACTTCCTGGTTCAAGGACGCGAAGCTGTTTCTTCTGGATTCCGAAGCGGTTCTTGCCGCAGATCCCCGTGGTGGTTGCTTCGTCAATGTGAACACTCCTGAAGAACTGGCCGAGATGGAGAGACGCCTCAGAAACGATGAGATACTCTTAGCATCCGACGAGTAACCTTAGTTCTCAAAAACATTTCAAGGATGCTTTCGGGCATCCTTTTTCATTTTATGCCGCCTCAAGCTGCGCCGATGAGAACCGATCGGAATATCATCGCGAAATCGTTCCGCTTCGGTGAGGATCGGGGTAAGAACCGTTCGATACTATCCTTTCTCACTTGGAACGAGAAGAAGTGGATAGATATGAACGCGAAGAAGAGACTTATTCTGGGAATAGCATGCGGCGTACTAGCCGCCATGGCGATGCTCGTATATGCGGCGCAGGTGAGAGCCGAAGAGCGTTCCGCCCGAGAAGACGCTCTCTCTCGCTACGGTGGAGAGCAGATCGAGGTATGCGTTGCTACGCGCGATATCCTCCCCGGGGAAGAACTCGACACTTCGAATGTATCGTCGCAGCTTTGGCTGGTCGATCTCTTGCCGGTGGATTGCATCACTTCCCAAAACGAGATCATAGGATCGAGCGCGAATTCACTTATCTTGGCAAACGAGCCCCTGTCCATGCAGCGGGTCGGCGATATCGGGGAGGACATCTCGGTTCCCGATGGGCTTTGCGCCGTATCCATTCCTTCGCAGGATGTACGAGCCGTCGGTGGGGCGATTTCACGTGGCTCGCTTGTCAATGTATATGCGAGCACCGATACGGGAATCATCCTTCTCGGTGAGAAGTTGCTCGTTTTGGAAACGAGCAACAGCTTGGCTTCCGAGGCTTCTTCATCCAATGCCCTTTCCTGGGTTACCTTGGCAGTCACCTTCGAATCGGTGCAGGAACTCCTCGATGCAGCCCGTTCTGAGACGCTTTACCTCACCTTGCCGAGCATCGAAGGTGACGAGGCCGGCTTATCTGCTACTCCCGTTTCCCCTGCCGATGAAACCGATGAAAACGAAGAAACCGAAGAAAGCGATGAAAACGATGAAATCGGTGAGATCGATGTCGATTAGCACCGTTATTTGCGGTAGTGATGAGTTTATCCACATCGCCAAAGCGGCAGGCGCCTATCAACAGGAGGATTTACAGCAGTTTTCAAGTGGGGAACGATGCCGTGATGGCTTGAGGGAATCACGGGATATACGCTTGGTTCTGGTGGGGCCGGAACTTATAGATGTCGAGCCCATCAACCTTATCGCTGCACTAAGGAAGGACCGGCTTTCGCTCGGGGCTGAAGGCTGCCGTCTTCTCTTGTTCGAACGCGGGGAAGTTTCCGGTTCATTATCGAGCCGGGCGCATACTGCGGGGGCGAACGATGTCGTCCCCATGAGCGAGATAGCGAAGACACTTGCTCCCGTGCTTCGTCCTGTCGGCACACTACAAAGCAAACCGCAGTACACGGCACAAGGAGTTTCCGCCATCTCCCCGAGTGCGGCATCCGGTACGGTTATCATCGTCGCGAGTGGGCGCGGCGGAACAGGGAAGACGACCATCTCCTTACTGAGTGCGA
>JAAXUU010000390.1 GCA_013335845.1 Actinomycetota bacterium | reverse complement strand
CCTATGCAGCTCCTCAACCCGAAACGGGCCAGTTCTGGATGCGGCTCGATGAAAAGGTCCGTGGACAGGTGCCGGTCGTACGCGTCGCCTATAAGCCCGTTTTCTGTGCGCACTGCGCCGATGCTCCTTGCACCATCGTTTGTCCTTCGGGGTCATTCCAGCGACGTGATGACGGCCTTTTGCTCATCGAACCCGAGACGTGTACGGGTTGCGGTTCCTGCGTCGACGCGTGTCCTCAGAGTGTCATCTATTTCAATGAAGAGCTCCGGATAGCTCAGAAGTGCACTGGCTGTGCTCACCTGCTTGACAACGGATGGGATGTTCCCCGTTGCGTGGATGCTTGTGCACATGACGCCATCCTTTATAAAGAAGAAGAGGAATTCGGTGACCTTCTGAAAGATGCCGAGGCGCTCGAGCTGCTAGCGGGATTCGGCCCTAAAGTCTTCTATCTGAATCTGCCCAAGCGTTTCGTCGCGGGTTCGGTCGTCGATTTCGAAGCCGATGAACTTCTGATCGGGGCGAAAGTCACACTGAAAAATACGGGTGGTGACGTAGCCACGATGGATACCGACGAGTTCGGTGACTTCAAGTTCGACCAGGTTCCCGCCGATGACTATACCGTTCTCATCGACGCGAAAGGGTATGCTCCTCTTAGCGTGTCTGCCGATCTTCGCGAAATCGATTTGAGTCTCGGTGACCTCGGAGTTATCAAAGCATAGTCCGTTCGACGTCGTTCCGACCTGGCAGCACAAAGGTCTACTGCGATTCGCGGTAGACCTTTGTTGCGCGGAGTGAGGTAGGACCAACCAACACCGAGCAGCGCCAGCGATCACCGTCTAGCCGTTCCGCAGTTTTTTGTTCATCACGGCGAACTTTATTCATAAACCACGGAATGCTCCGTTATACTACGCTCACAACCATTCTTTTCCATCGGGGGTACTCTTCGTGAGCGCTTTGCTGTACATCATCATCGTTACCGTTATCGCCGGTGTCGGAGGTACAGGGCTCGGTGGTATCATCGGCGCACTTTTCAAGAGCGACTCGAGCAAAACGGCGAGTCTGCTGTTGAGTTTTGCAGCGGGGGTCATGCTCTCGATCGTATGTTTCGACCTGGTCACTTCCGCTATTTATCCCGAAAGCGCTTCCGGCCAGACCGATATACTCTTCGTCATCGGAGCAATGGCGCTCGGCGTAGCTGTCGTCTACGCTTTGAACTATGTGATCGATCGAAGCGTGAACAAGGAAGTCGTCCACATAACGAAAGACCATCCTAAGACGGCGGACGACCTCGATGAACTGATCCATAGCGACCACCTTGCCACGCATATGCTTCATCATGACTCGAAGTCATCCCTGTTCGTGGCGGGGCTCGTCATGGCGGGCGCCATCGCATTGCACAACGTCCCTGAAGGCATGGTCATAGGCGCATCGTTTTCCTATCACGACAACATATTGGTCGGATCGGCTTTGGCTCTGGCCATTCTCATCGGCCTGCATAACATTCCCGAGGGTATGTCTATCGCGGTTCCGCTCATCAACGGGGGAATGGGTAGACTCAAGGCAATGGGGATAACCGCGCTCAGCGGGCTACCGACCGCTATCGGCGGCATCTTGGGATTCTGGATGGGGGAATGGGGGTCTTTATGGCTGTCACTCAGTCTGGGTTTCGCCGGAGGTGCGATGCTGTATGTCGTTTTCGGAGAAATCCTCCCTCAGGCAATCCTTCTCTATCGCTCGAAACTACCTGCATTTTTCACGATCATCGGTATGTTGCTCGGCTTGCTCATTATCTATATGTAAATAGCGCACAAATGAAAACGGGCCCCTATGGGCCCGTTTTGTATCGGTTGCAACAATCCCCGGGATTGAAATGATACTGCGGATTTAAAGCAATACGCAGCTGGTGAACGCAATCGTCTGCTGTCCATGATTGTAGGGGATATCCGCGGCGTTACA
>JAAXUU010000389.1 GCA_013335845.1 Actinomycetota bacterium | reverse complement strand
CTTCTATCCGCCGTAGGTGTTATGGAACTGATGATGTTCTCGAAATCACTCACGGCGAACAGCGGAAACGTCACGCCGTATATCGTCGCGGCAGGATACTACCTGCTCGTGACGATGCCGCTCATCAAAGTCGTCAGTACCTTCGAGGCCAAACTCGCACAAAGTGAAGGGTCCGGTCCGGCCGGTAAGGACGATGGCGAAGGTGATGGGAAGCGGCGTAAGAAGCGCGGTTGGAAACCCGACGCCGAAGACGCGCTGGCAGTCAGTTCCGCGACACACGAGTCTCGATAGGAAGCCCACTATGACAGAAACCACAACCGAGACACCCGGAAAAAGTGCCGGTCCCGTCGTTCGCATAGTCGACCTGAAGAAGTCCTTCGGTAAGACCGAGGTTCTCAAGGGGATCGACCTCGAAGTCTCACGCGGCGAGGTCGTCGTCGTCATGGGACCTTCCGGTAGCGGGAAGTCGACGATGTTGCGTTGCATAAACCTGCTCGAGAAACCCACTTCGGGACATATCTATCTGGAGGATGAGGAAATCACCGATCCCAAGGTCGATGTGAACAAGTTGCGCGAGCACGTGGGGATGGTCTTCCAATCGTTCAATCTGTTCCCGCACCTCACCGCCAAGAAAAACGTCATGCTCGCTCAGCGGAAAGTGCTCAAGCGCACCGCGGCCGAGGCCGAGCGAGTCGCCATCGCGCAACTGGAACGGGTCGGCTTGGGCGACAGGATGGATTATCTTCCGGGCCAGCTTTCCGGCGGACAGCAACAGCGCGTCGCCATCGCTCGCGCTTTAGCCATGGACCCGCATGTCATGCTCTTCGATGAAGCGACAAGTGCTCTCGACCCAGAGCTCGTACGCGGGGTTTTGGATGTCATGCGCTCACTTGGTCGTGCGGGTATGACCATGATAGTCGTGACTCATGAAATGGGTTTTGCGCGCGATGTCGCCGACCGTGTCATCTTCATGAGTGATGGCTACATCGTCGAACAGGGAACTCCGCAAGAGGTCTTCGATAACCCGCAATCAGAGCGCACGAAGGATTTCCTCGGCCGCATCGACTAGAAATCGAATTCTCGAAAACTTCCGCTCACTCTCCGTTCATGTGTGGAGAGTGAGTTTTCAATTGCAACGATAAGGTGAAATTCTTTCAAAGACCTTTAACCGCGTGCATGGGAACGTTATTCTGAAATCAGCACTATTTACAACGCAATAGAGGAGGACACGATGGATATCACAGTAACCGGCCGCAAGATGCAAGTTTCTGAATCTCTTCGGGCCTATGCGAACGAGAAGGTTGGAAATTCTGTAAAGGTCTTCGGCGTCGATCCAATGTCTGCAGAAGTAATCCTCCATGTTGAAAAAAATCCCGCGAATCCGAAATCGAATGTGGCAGAGGTTACGTTGTGGATGAAAGGTCATGTCATCCGTGCGGTGGAAGCCGAAGATGATATGTATGCGGCTATAGACCTGGTTTCCGAGAAGGTCCAGCGCCAGCTGCATAAGTACAAGACCAAAGTCCTCGACTATCGTATCCGTCCGCGTTTGGGCGAAGTGCCTGCTACGGGCCGAGAGTTGGATATAGTGGCTCTCGAAGAGGAGGAAGCGGTCGTCCGAACGAAGGAAATGGAGCTGCAACCTCTTACGGAGGAAGGAGCTTTGATACAAATCGATCTTCTCGGGCATGACTTCTTCGTTTACACCGATGAGGAAACCGGTCTCACCAATGTCATGTATCATCGTAAGGGTGGTGGATACGGCATCATCAAGCCGAAGATAGAAACAGAAGAAGGCTAGTTTTTCGGAGGACCGTATCGAAGCATCGTAGTTCGAGGCGGTATTTTCCTAAACAGCAAACGGTTCCAAAGTGCCTCCTCGGAGAAATCCGAGGAGGCACTTTTGTAGGCCATCACACCGGGAGATAGTTATACTTTACGCAGCTTGGGAGATGCGGGAA
>JAAXUU010000388.1 GCA_013335845.1 Actinomycetota bacterium | reverse complement strand
GAGTCTCCTCGTTCACTATCAACGAAGAGCGCCTGAAGGAAATCGATTTCACCGACGCGTATTTCGATTCCAACCAAGCCGTGGTTACCCTTAAGTCCTCTTCCTATAAGACCGCTGACGATTTGGCGGGTATGAAGGTCGGTGCACAGTCCGGGACAACCGGCGAAGCTTGGGCTCTCGAGAACATCCCTGATTGTGAGTTGGTCCCCTTCGATGCCATCACCGAATCCATGCAAGCCTTGATGGCCGGTAAAGTAGAGGCGGTCGTCTTCGATCTTCCCGCCGCTGTCGAGATGGTGAACGGCAGCTTCACTGACGCACAGATCCTCATCGAGGTTCCGACCGGAGAACAATACGGTATCGTCGTCTCAAAGGATAATCCGAACCTCACGATCGCAATCAACGAGGCTCTAGCCGAACTGCGTGCCGACGGCACCTACGACACTATCTATAATAAGTACTTCGAGTACTAGGCCGTTCTTTCCGGCGCGGAGCCCTGCGGTCTAACGGTTTGCGAAATCGAACGTGACGACACCGTGCCTTGTTATGCGTACTGCTTTGACTTGGTTCACATGAAAGTGGGAGATTATGGCTTCGACTGACAACGAAGCGCAGGTGAAAACCACCGGCAGGAAATCTGTCGGTGGTTCGCTGCGTGTAAGAGACCATCTTATCGTTGCATTTTCGTTTTTACTTGCAACAGTGATGATGGCGCCTGCGCTTGCCGGCGCCATGACGCTCGATGGTGCTACGGCAAAGAGCAACGCAACGAGTACCAGCGATGTGCTGGGTGGTATTCCTACGCGTATCACGTGGGAAGGAACCGTTGAAGAGGGTGAGGAGGTTTCGTCTCTCATCATCACGTTCCCTGAGGGAAGCGACTGCGAGGGATCGACGGCGAAGCTTACGATTCTCGAAGGTCTCGACCGTCTCGACGTGGAAGGCACGACCGTTTTCGACGGATTGAACCTGAGCATCGATTTCTCTGAGCCGATTCCCGCGAATTCCTTGTTGCGCGTGGAGATGTACGACGTCTCTCTTCCTGCGGAAGGCGGGGACATCGTACTTGTCGGCACCTATACCACGAGCGATGGTGTCGAGCACGCGTTCCCCGAGTCCCCGAAGATTCGTGTCATCGAAGTCACTACCACCGAGCGGATCATACGTTGGCTCGACGATCAGGGGTGGGTCGATTCTTGGAACTCCGTACCCTTCCTGCGGATGTTCTTCAACCCGCAGCTTGTCGTCGCTGCAGTACCGTCACTTTTCGTAGGGTGGTTGCGTGCTTTCGGCCTGGTCCTCATCGGCTTCCCGCTTGCCATTCCCATCGGACTTTGCGTCTCCTTCATCAAGATGAGCAAGGTCAAGATATTCAAGATGCTGGCAAGTCTCTATGTGAACGTGATCCGCGGGACACCGTTGTTCCTCCAGATCTATATCGCATTCTTCGGCTTGCCTCTTTTGGGGATCAACGTCAATAACTACGTCCTCGGTGTGCTGGTGCTGGCGATGAACTCATCGGCCTATCTCGCCGAGATTTTCCGCGCGGGTATACAGTCGATCCATAAGGGCCAGTTCGAGGCGGCGCGTTCCCTCGGTATGAACGGGTTCCAGACGATGTTCTCCGTGATCATCCCTCAAACGGTCCGTCGCGTCATCCCGACCATGACATCCGAGTTCATCTTGCTGTACAAGGACACCTCTCTTCTGTCCGCCGTAGGTGTTATGGAACTGATGATGTTCTCGAAATCACTCACGGCGAACAGCGGAAACGTCACGCCGTATATCGTCGCGGCAGGATACTACTTGCTCGTGACGATGCCGCTCATCAAAGTCGTCAGCACCTTCGAGGCCAAACTCGCACAAAGTGAAGGGTCCGGTCCGGCCGGTAAGGACGATGGCGAAGGTGATGGGAAGCGGCGTAAGAAGCGCGGTTGGAAACCCGACGCCGAAGACGCGCTGGCAGTC
>JAAXUU010000387.1 GCA_013335845.1 Actinomycetota bacterium | reverse complement strand
GCGGAACGTATCGCGGAAATCGAACATGCGGGTGCGTTGGTCACAGGGGAGTCACTCGGGCAGGTCGCAAGTCAAACGCTTGCAAATATACGCGCGACCGACGATGTGGCCGAGCTACCGGTATTCCGTCCGCTTATCGGGAGCGATAAACAGGAGATAATCCGGGATGCGGAAGCTCTCCACACGTTTGAGATATCGATACAAAACCAATCGGATTGTTGCACGCTTTTCATGCCGAGAAACCCGGAGACCCACGCTCGCCTGCCACGCGTTCGAAGCGTGTGGGCGACGTTACCGATCGATGACTGGGTAGACGAGATCATCGAGAACGTCGAAATCGAGGAGTTCCCGTGTCCGGCGTACGAGGTTATCAAGCCGAAGAAGAAAACGAACTGACAAACGAAACGTCCGAGAAGCACTCGGGCGTTTCGACTTTATGAAGCTGGATGTTTCAATTTTCCCGCGCACGGTTTCTCGCACTCAGTTCGAATCTTTTTCAAATCCGGTTCCCAGTTGATTCGAAGCACGTTTATGGTCGCCTGCTAGACTCCCGAGTATCTTCGTCGGTATAGCGGAAGTTAGGCGGTCGTTATGGCGCAGGCAAAAATGAAGCTGTCATCTCATATATCGGAGCTATGCGCCCGTATCGGCTTGGGCACCACGTATCGGCCGCTCATCGTGGCAATCTGTGTCTTGTGCCTGATCTTATGTGGTGTCGCCTTATGGCGGTTCATCCCATCATCTCCCCAAACCAGTGATGTATATGAACTGGATCATAGTGCCGCGACCAAGCCAGCCACCTCGCAAGAGGAGGAGGTGGCTACTGTCGTAGTCGACGTAACCGGTGCGGTGTGCAATCCGAATATCTATGAACTGCATGAAGGCGCTCGTGTATTCGATGCGATCGCGGCAGCGGGCGGAGCACGATCTGACGCCGTAACAAGTGCGATAAACCTCGCGCGTCTGTTGTCGGATGGCGAACAGATCTATGTACCTTCACAGGAGGAGTTCGTCAACGGGGCATCACTCGGGGTTATGGGTGGTATGAGTTCCGAAGGGGGAGGATTGGTGAATATCAACACAGCGGATGCGTCCGGTTTGGAAACTTTGCCGGGAATAGGGGAGGCAACTGCAAAGAAGATCATAGCCGATCGAGAAGCCAACGGCCCCTTCGCCTCCGTTGAGGATATTCAACGCGTCACCGGTATCGGAGAGAAGAAATTCGAGCAGATCGAAGGCAGCATCTGTGTCTGACGTACTTCCCGGTGATGGCGCGAAGGACACGTTGCCGGGTTCATCTTTCCGTGCGCTGCGTCGTTCCGTTCCCTTACTGCTTTTCGCCGCTTTTTGTATGTGGCTGGCAACACTTGTTGGCGAGCAGGGCATGTGGCTTCATTATCGCGATAGATCGCAGTGGTCTCCTCTCGGAGCATCGGTATTGGCCTGTATCCTTATGGGGTGCTCCATCGTCGCACTCCTCAACCCTTCGATTCGTCGAAAGAGAATCCTCTTCACACTCGTGACATCTTTTGCTTTCATAACCCTCGGGCTCATCTGTTCTTTTCTCTATTGGTATTCGTGGGAAACGGATGTGATGGAGCTTGCCGGGGAGAAAGGAGGTCTCCATCGATTCGAGACGACATCCGATCCCAAGCGAACAGACTTCGGCTTTGTTTCTCAGGGCGTCTTGGTTACCTCTGAAGGTACGCGTATTGTGGTGAGATTGTATTGGCAGAGCGAAGATGAGTGTATGCCGTCCGGCGCATGTTTCTCAGCATATGGGAAGCCGCGGATACCGGGCGGTAACGAAGCGGGGCGATACGCGCATAGGAACGGCTTATGCGGCTCCATAACCGTGTATTCTCCTCACGATTTCGCATGGGCCTCATCGCTTCGGGGTTACGCAGGTCCTCTGCGCGGAGCAGTCAAAGAAGCGATACTCGCATACGATGGCGACGGAGCAGCTTTGCTTTGCGGGGTAT
>JAAXUU010000128.1 GCA_013335845.1 Actinomycetota bacterium | reverse complement strand
CAATTCGTTCCGGATGACGAAATCGATATCTTTGTAGGCGAAACGAGCTTCTTCGCTGACATCGAGTCGGTTCTCCTTCCCGAGAAAAACACCCAACGTCTTGAGGTCGACGATAGTATCTTGCACAGTGAATCGTTGTTTCGCCTCTGCACGGCTCATACAGCGCCCCGCCCCGTGCGAGCAGGACGAAAAGCTTTCCGGATTGCCTCTCCCTATCACAATATACGAATAGGTGCCCATCGCTCCGGGTATGATCCCCGTTTCCCCTTTTCCCGCGCGTATCGCCCCTTTTCTGTGGACCCAGACCTTCTTACCGTAATGCTCTTCATATGCCGCATAATTGTGATGGCAATTGATCGGTTCGGATAATTCGACATCAGTGATATCCGCATATTTTTCCACGTTGATGCGGACCTTTTCTATGACACTCTGTATCATGTGAGCTCTGTTTTCTTTTGCGAAATCAAGCGCCAGGTTCATCCAGAGAATATATTCTTCTCCCAGCTTACTGTCCGCTGCCAAGTAGGCCAAATCCCATTCAGGTGGAACAGGCGAACCCTCCGCTTTATTCTGTTCGATGGCTAAAGCATTGAAGTGGTCACAAATCTTCTTCCCGATATTCCTGGAGCCGGAATGAACCATGATGCCCAAAAAGCCTTGGTCGTTCGTCTGAAGTTCTATGAAATGATTGCCGCTACCCAAGGTGCCGACCTGGAAGTCAGCATCCTCGAGATTCATATAGAGCACTTCAGGGATGCGCTTCTTCTGCTCTGAAGTCAAATTCTGCAAAAACCCAGCCACCGATGCGCAGGACTGCGCACGCTTATGGTGCTCGAAGCCGGTGGGAATACTTCTCATGATATCGCTCAATATCGCCTGCGTGAGTTTTCCGTTAGGCGTATCGATAGACAGAAGTGGTTCCACGGGAATATTCGTCTGAATGAAATTCATCCCACAACCGATATCGACTCCCACAGCATTGGGGATGATCACATTATCCGCAGCGATGACTCCACCGATGGGCATGCCGTATCCTTCGTGGGTATCCGGCATCAGGGCGACCCATTGATGGATAAAGGGCAGGTTGGATAGGTTCTTCGCCTGCTGCAAGCAATCGGTTCCGATTTGTTCGGCATTTTCCAGCCAGACTTTTATCGGCCACTTCTGTTCATCCGGATTGAAGATTGTAAACATGAGTCTCACCTCTATCGTTGATCCAAACTCACCGTAATGGTTGCTGCGCGTTCAGGTGCTTCTCAAACCACCTAGCTGCTAACTCTGCTACGCGTTCCAAGGTGCCGGGCTCCTCGAAAAGATGGGTAGCACCGGGGATTATCTCGAGTTGTTTGACGCCCTTCAGCCTCTCATAAGCCGACCGGTTCATTTCAATGACCACACCATCATAGCCACCTACGATGAGGAGAGTAGGAGCCTCCACCTTACCCAGATAGGGTTCTGCCATATCTGGGCGTCCACCTCTTGAGACGATGGCACCGATTTGGTCCCCAAGTACCGCGGCGCTTTGAATGGCAGCTGCCGCACCGGTACTTGCGCCGAAGTATCCTATCGCGAAGTTGTATGCCTCATCTTCCTCTTGCAACCATTTCGTCGCAGTGATCAAACGCTGCGCCAGCAAATCGATATTGAAACGCATCTCATAATCGAGGTCTTCCTCGGGCGTGAGTAAATCCAAAAGCAAGGTCCCGATTCCGTGTTCCCTTAAAATGCCTGCCACATAATTATTTCGGGGACTGTGGCGACTGCTTCCGCTGCCATGCGCGAATAATACGACGCTTGTCGCTCCTCTTGGTACATTCAATACACCTTCAAGGATTACATCTCTGTCCGGAATATTCACGAGCCGTTCGATGCTTTCATCGGTATCCATAATGACAACCTTATCGTGTCGCGACAGAATCGAGAAGTGAAATCACCTCGTCATCTTCCACCTGTCGGAAATCCTCGTAGTAAGCACCGACCGCGCCAAGATACAAGGGGTCGATTTCAAGCGAGACCAAATCATCCACGGCCGCCTTCAATCTTCGCGCTGTATCTGCAGGAGTCACCGGAATAGCCACAACCACTTTCTTGGGATTCCGACGTTTCACCTCACCGATTGCAGCAAACATCGTCAGTCCCGTCGCGATACCGTCATCGACGATAATCGCGGTTTTCCCTTCAATCGATTGCGGCTCTCGATTTCCCAGATATGTTTCCCTGCGACGTTTGATTTCAGCTCGAACCCGGTTCGTCTCATCATCGAGCCATCTTGAGTCTGCAAACGCGACTTCAGCGGAATTGCAAACCGGAGACCCCTCCTCCGCTATGGCACAGATAGCATATTCAGGGTTGGATGGATGACCGATTTTCTTCGTGATCATCAGATCGAGAGGCGCGTTCAGTTCCTTCGCGATTTCCGCACCGAGAACAACCCCTCCCCGCGGCAATGCCAAAACGACTACGTCATCGAGCTTGTACTTCGAGAGGGCTCGTGCAAGCTTGATGCCGGCATCTTTCCTATCCACAAACATCATCGTTGTCACTCCTTTCGCAGGCAGCTCTTCCACAGGTAGCTCGAGCAATAACCTATTCGAGACCTAGGTGAGCGTTCTATTCGACCGGCACCATAGTCTCAGCGATCGTGACAAGGTCTTCGACCGAAGGACCTAAGGGATCGAAACTTCCGTCCGGCATCGTTACCCCAGACCATGAGGTCATGCGCACGTCGACACCCTGAAGCTCGAATACCAGGATTGTGTAATGGTCGATCTTTTGCGCTCCGCTTTCCTTGCTTTTCTCAGGATCGCCGCTAAAGGTGAACTCGATTGCAACCGCCGGTTGACCCTGCACCATCGTTTTCGTTATCATCCCGCCGGATGTTATCGCCTCGGCTACCTGACCCATCGGCCGAGAACCTGCCGCAAGTAGCATTTCAAGTTCTGCTACTGATGCGCCACTACCCTTTCGCTCCTGCAATGTGAAGTCTTCGTAATATATCTCGAAGCCAACGTCCGGATCATCAAGTGGCTCTACGTGATATCCATACATGACCTTCATGTTCTGTTCCGGAGGAAGAAGAGCCAAGAAGTCGTTCGACTCGGCGATTTGCCCTGCACGATCGGCTTGGAGTGGCTGCAGGGTTTTCACCCCTACGTCGAATGCATACGGGGCGCTGAACATCAAACATGCCACAACGAGGACCCCCACCGTTGCAACGAGTTTGGGGATGCGCCATTTGACGCCTTTGCCGATGTATATGAAAAGGCCTACAACAACAACTACCGCTAGAGCTATCCCGATAATCCATCCTATCGGTATGACATAGTTGATTCTTGCCAGAGTGACGACCCCGGTGCATACGAACGCTGCAATCGCCAGCAAAAGACAAAGCGTGACAATGCGGCTTTTCTTCTCGGAATCTTTTGAGATGTACAGCGCGAGCACGACCACAAGCACTAATGCAAGTAACTCACAAACAATTACGAAAATGATCCCGAAACCTTCCATCTCACTACCCCCTTGACGTTGTTCCAAGCCGGTATTCAAACACCTTGCGCTTCGTCGTTCCTTCGAGAAGCTGGTATTTGCTGACGGATGTGCAATTTATTCATTTTCGGCACAATCGTGACAGTTTTTCAAGCGGAAATATACAGCTCCAAAGTTTATGCTTCCAAGCCGTAACCCCTTATACTATAACCTTCGTTTCTCGCATCAATTTGATGAATTAGTACTCAGGACTTACGCAAAAATGAGGATAGCCCCTCTGGTCCAATGGAATTCTCGGGTTGATTTGCAGATACTGATGGCACACAAATGTGGATTCGTCCTTGACCCACGTTGGCGTTTGCATGATGAGTATGTTATTTAGCTAATACTAAATATGAAGGAGTTCTCAGTGAAGTCAGCTCAGAGTGAACACATCTCCATCGGTACATTCAAGTTTCACCGTGCGTGGATTATCCTTATTGGTTGTTGCTTCCTGCAAGCCGGTGCTCTTGGAGCAATTCTAATCAGTCAAGGAGTCTTTTACGTACCGGTCTGCGATGAACTCGGTTTCGCTCGTTCGCAATTCTCCTTATGGGTGACCGCCTACAATATCGCAACTATCTTCTGTCTCCCGATCGCCGGGAAGATAATCCAAAAATATAGCATCCGGGTCGTCATGACGATTTGCACTCTTGCCGTAGTGGCGGCCTCTGCTTTTATGGGAACGTACACCGAGTTGTGGCAGTTCATCCTCTCCGGGGCCATATACGGGTCGTTCGGAGCGTGCGTGTTCATGCTTCCCTATTCTTCGATGATCAGCGAGTGGTTCAGCAAACGCGCCGGCCTTGCTATGGGTATCGCAAGCTGCGTAGCAGCCCTGGCCGCAGCAGGCTTCGCGCCTTTTTTCCAATCGATCATCACTCAATACGGTTGGCGGATGGCATATTTCGTACAAGCGGGTATCGTCGCTGTTTTGGTACTCCCTTGGACCCTCTTCGTATTCCGATTAAGGCCTTCCGATGTCGGGATCCACGCGTACGGCTATGGCACCGAAGTTCCGGCACATATGGGAATCGATAAGACGAAGAGTGATGGCGAAGCCGTCTTCGACGATATGACCACCGGTGTCCCCTACAAAAAAGCACTTAGAACCGGTTCGTTCATAATGCTCTTCATCGCCATGGGAATCGCAGCACTCGTGGGTTCGGGCTACGATGCCCACATGCCCGGGTTGGGAATCTCATTCGGCCTTGCAACATCTTCAGCCGCGCTGCTCGTATCCTCGCTCCAATTAGGCAGTTTCTTCATGAAGTTGGTCGTCGGTGTCCTCAACGATAAGATCGGCGTCAAACTGACGGTCTATATACAGTTCATCGTGATCGTCATCGCCATAATCGGAATCATCCTCTTCAGAGAGCCATGGTTGCTTTTCGCTTTCGTATTCATTTTCGGTATCCAGGATTCACTCGTGGCGATAAGTGCCCCTTTGCTGGTGAGGCAGGTTTTCGGTGGCAAAGATTTCGTACAACTAAACGCTTGGATACGTGTGGGAATGGGTGTTTTCGGCGCGTTCGCCTCTGTGTTCGTGGGCATGAGCTATGACATCACAGGAGGTTTCGTTCCCGCACTGGCTGGTGGTATCATCCTGTGCGCAGTCGGTCTACTCTGTGTAGTCCTTGCTTACGGTTTTCGCA
>JAAXUU010000008.1 GCA_013335845.1 Actinomycetota bacterium | reverse complement strand
CCTCCTCCATGGTCACTGAGCACAACAGGCGGTTCTCCTGTTTGCAGCGTATGCGATTATCAAACCATCGCCACCCTGGAAGTTACATAGTGATTTTTTTTCGATCGCAAAGACGACCGCGAATTAGAAGATAAAGAGCTCGACCGATTAGTACCGCTCGGCTGAATACATTACTGCATGTACACCTGCGGCCTATCAACCTCGTAGTCTACAAGGGGTCTTACCGAAAAGAGAACTCATCTTGAGGATGGCTTCCCGCTTAGATGCTTTCAGCGGTTATCCAGTCCGAACGTAGCTACCCAGCAGTGCCATTGGTTGACAACTGGTACACCAGAGGTTCGTCCATCCCGGTCCTCTCGTACTAGGGACAGACCCTCTCAATTCTCTTACGCCCACGGAGGATAGGGACCGAACTGTCTCACGACGTTCTGAACCCAGCTCGCGTACCGCTTTAAATGGCGAACAGCCATACCCTTGGGACCTGCTCCAGCCCCAGGATGCGATGAGCCGACATCGAGGTGCCAAACCTTCCCGTCGATGTGGACTCTTGGGGAAGATCAGCCTGTTATCCCCGGAGTACCTTTTATCCGTTGAGCGACAGCCATTCCACTCTGAGCTGCCGGATCACTAGAGCCTAGTTTCCTATCTGTTCGACTTGTAGGTCTCACAGTCAAGCCTGCTTATGCTCTTGCACTCTACGAACGGTTGCCGACCGTTCTGAGCAGACCTTACGCGCGCCTCCGTTACATTTTAGGAGGCGACCGCCCCAGTCAAACTACCCACCTGACACGGTCCGCACGCCGGATTACGGTCGCACGTTAGATCATCAATACGTCGAGGGTGGTATTCCAAGGTTGGCTCCATGAGAACTGGCGTCCTCACTTCATAGCCTCCCACCTATCCTCTACACGACGAACCGATGATCAATGTCAAGCTGTAGTAAAGGTTCACGGGGTCTTTCCGTCCTTCCGCGGGTAATTCGCATCTTCACGAATAATACAATTTCACCGAGTCTATGGTTGAGACAGCGTCCAAGTCGTTACGCCATTCGTGCAGGTCGGAACTTACCCGACAAGGAATTTCGCTACCTTAGGACCGTTATAGTTACGGCCGCCGTTTACTGGGGCTTAGTTTCAAAGCTTCGCTTTCGCTGACCTCTCCACGTAACCTTCCAGCACCGGGCAGGCGTCAGACCCTATACGTCGTCTTACGACTTAGCAGAGTCCTGTGTTTTTGATAAACAGTCGCTTGGACCTTTTCACTGCAACCCCGTCTAGCTCAGGAAGCAAGTTCCATCACCGGACAGGGCACTCCTTCTCCCGAAGTTACGGAGTCATTATGCCGAGTTCCTTAACCATAGTTCTCTCGATCGCCTTGGTATTCTCTACCTGCCTACCTGTGTCGGTTTTGGTACGGGCACCGAACATTCTCCCTAGAGGTTTTTCTCGAAAGTATGGGATCACTGACTTCTGCTCATTCGCTTCGTCATCACGTCTCAGGCTATACGTTGCGCGGATTTGCCTACGCAACACCCTACACGCTTTCACGGGGACATCCAGAACCCCGCCCAGCTACCCTTCTCCGTCACCCCATTGGTACAAACGTATGTTCAGTGGTACAGGAATATCTACCTGTTGTGCATCGACTACGCCTTGCGGCCTCGCCTTAGCTCCCGACTGACCCTGGGAGGATTAGCCTTGCCCAGGAACCCTTAGGCTTACGGCGGAGGTGTTTTTAACACCTCTCTCGTTACTCATGCCAGCATTCTCTCTTGAGTACAGTCCACAGACGGTCATCCGCCTGCTTCAACCCGTACACAATGCTCCCCTACCACTGCATCTTTAAGATACAGTCCGCCGCTTCGGTACTACACTTAGCCCCGTGAATTGTCGGCGCATGTCCACTCGACCAGTGAGCTATTACGCACTCTTTAAATGGATGGCTGCTTCTAAGCCAACATCCTGGTTGTCTGGGCAAACGCACATCCTTTGCCACTTAGTGTAGATTTTGGGACCTTAGCGGGCGGTCTGGGCTGTTTCCCTTTTGAATACACAGCTTAGCCCACATATTCTGACTCCCAGACTCTGGAGTCCTGGCATTCGGAGTTTGGTTGGTTTCGGTAGGCGGTGAAGCCCCCTAGACCATCCAGTGCTCTACCACCAAGACTAAACGTCTGAGGCTAGCCCTAAAGCTATTTCGGGGAGAACGAGATATCTCCAAGTTTGATTAGCCTTTCACTCCTATCCACAGGTCATCCCCTCCGTTTTCAACCGAAGTGGGTTCGGCCCTCCACAAAGTCTTACCTCTGCTTCAGCCTGCCCATGGATAGCTCACTTGGCTTCGCGTCTACGACGTGCGACTGTTCGCCCTATTCAGACTCGCTTTCGCTGCGGCTCGTTTTAAACTTAACCTCGCCACACACCGTAACTCGCTGGCTCATTCTACAAAAGGCACGCCGCCACCCTGCCATTGCTGGCTTTCCGGGCTACGACTGCTTGTAAGCATACGGTTTCAGGTACTATTTCACTCCCCTCTCGGGGTGCTTTTCACCTTTCCCTCACGGTACTTGTTCACTATCGGTCACAGGAGAGTATTTAGCCTTGGAGGGTGGTCCCCCCAGATTCATACCGGATTTCTCGTGTCCGGCATTACTCGGGTGCCAATCTCGTAGGCGCTGCGGTTTCGTGTACGGGGCTTATCACCCTCTTCGGCGAGCCGTTCCAGGCTCCTCCACTACTACAGCGCTTTGTAACTACGTGCATGGTCTAGAGTCCATACAAGGATTGGTCCCACAACACCACATGCAGCAACGCCTCTAGGCTTACACATGCATGGGTTTAGGCTCGATCCCATTTCGCTCGCCACTACTCTGGGAATCTCGTTTGATTTATTTTCCTCCGGGTACTTAGATGTTTCAGTTCCCCGGGTTGTCTCTACCCCGCCTATGTGTTCAGCGGGGAGTAACTGGACATGACTCCAGTTGGGTTCGCCCATTCGGAAATCTACGGGTCAAAGGATGTTTGCTCCTAACCGTAGCTTATCGCAGCTTGCCGCGTCCTTCATCAGCTTCCTGTGCCAAGGCATCCACCGTATGCTCTTAGTATCTTTATCTTGCATACTTACTTGTTTACCAAGTTATTATTCGCGATCTATCTTTACTATCTTCATTAATCACTATGCAACTTTCAAGGTGCGATGGAGAAAAGCGCCCAAAAGCGCACTTCCCCAAAGAAGGCTCGTACCTTCAGAACCGAATACTGTAGCTTACTTGAATAAAACCCGAATCCTTGCTTTTTTTGCATCTAGAGTCCAGGAGCAAAAGCTCTACCGGACGTATGACCTGTTTGACCAGGTTATATTCTCCCTAGAAAGGAGGTGATCCAGCCGCACCTTCCGGTACGGCTACCTTGTTACGACTTCACCCCCCTTACCCTCCACACCTTCGGCGCCTCCCTCCCTTGCGGGTTAGGCCGGCGACTTCGGGTGCAGACAACTCGGGTGGTGTGACGGGCGGTGTGTACAAGGCCCGGGAACGTATTCACCGCGGCATGCTGATCCGCGATTACTAGCAACTCCGACTTCACGCAGGCGGGTTGCAGCCTGCGATCCGAACTGGGGCCGGTTTTATGGGATTCGCTTACCCTCGCGGGTTTGCAGCCCTTTGTACCGGCCATTGTAGCACGTGTGCAGCCCAAGACATAAGGGGCATGATGACTTGACGTCATCCCCACCTTCCTCCGGCTTAACGCCGGCAGTCTCGTATGAGTCCCCAACTAAATGATGGCAACATACGACAGGGGTTGCGCTCGTTGCGGGACTTAACCCAACATCTCACGACACGAGCTGACGACAGCCATGCACCACCTGTATAGGCTCCTCTCGGCCACGGTGTTTCCACCGCTTCACCTATATGTCAAGTCTTGGTAAGGTTCTTCGCGTTGCTTCGAATTAAGCCACATGCTCCGCTGCTTGTGCGGGCCCCCGTCAATTCCTTTGAGTTTTAGCCTTGCGGCCGTACTCCCCAGGCGGGACACTTAATGCGTTAGCTTCGGCACGGAAAGATTCATCTCCCCACACCTAGTGTCCATCGTTTACGGCTGGGACTACCAGGGTATCTAATCCTGTTCGCTCCCCCAGCTTTCGCACCTCAGCGTCAGTTATGGCCCAGAAGACTGCCTTCGCCATTGGTGTTCCTCCCAATATCTGCGCATTTCACCGCTACACTGGGAATTCCATCTTCCTCTACCAAACTCAAGCCTATCAGTTTCAGGTGCGGACAGAGGTTGAGCCTCTGGATTTGACACCTGACTTAATAAGCCGCCTACGCGCGCTTTACGCCCAATAAATCCGGATAACGCTTGCTCCCTACGTATTACCGCGGCTGCTGGCACGTAGTTAGCCGGAGCTTCTTCTGTAGGTACCGTCTTGATTCTTCCCTACTGAAAGCGGTTTACAACCCGAAGGCCTTCATCCCGCACGCGGCGTTGCTGCGTCAGGGTTTCCCCCATTGCGCAAAATTCCCCACTGCTGCCTCCCGTAGGAGTTTGGGCCGTGTCTCAGTCCCAATGTGGCCGGTCGGTCTCTCAACCCGGCTATCCATCGCGGTCTTGGTAGGCCATTACCCCACCAACTAACTAATGGACCGCGGGCCCATCCTTCACCGTAAAGGCTTTCCCGATCCCTCGATGCCGAGGAAACGGAGTATCCGGTATTAGCTTGAGTTTCCTCGAGTTATCCCGATGTGAAGGGCAGGTTACCCACGTGTTACTCACCCGTTCGCCACTCTATACACCCCCGAAGGGGTCTTAATCGTTCGACTTGCATGTGTTAAGCACGCCGCCAGCGTTCATCCTGAGCCAGGATCAAACTCTCCATTCGAAAAATCAACAGGGCCGTTAAGGTCCTGCGTCATTCAAATAAGATAGATCTTGGTTTTATTTCTAACTCGTCTGTATGCGGAATTGCATACTTGACGGGATTCTTACTTGGCTTTATTCGTTCGTCTACAGTATCCAGTTTTCAAGGTGCGAACCATGCGGATCTCCCGCATTTCGCCCCGCTTCGTTCCCTTTCGGGCTCCGCGGCGCAACTTTTATATAGTACGTTGTTTCTTCCTTCGTGTCAAGAACTATTTTTTGACATTTTCAAAGTTTGTATCAAACGCGGAAGAGAAGGAACTTCGTACCAAATGCAACTTTGGTAGAATAGCATATAAACGAGCGCGCTCCGAGGTACGTCCGTGAGTGGTCCAAGATTTTTTCAGTGCTCGGAAACGTGGTCGCTCCCGAGCACTATCGACAGTAAAACCCTAGTGGCGCAAACGTGGTGCGAAGTCAGTGCGATCGTAGCGCACCGAAGTCCAAAGGGTTCGAAACCCGAGCGTATGTACCCTATTGATAGCGCAGGGACTCTATGGGGTCGAGCTTGGCAGCGCGCCGCGCCGGATAGTATCCGAACACCAGACCGATAAGTACACAGACACCCACAGCGAGAAGGACACTCTCGGCCGAGAATGCCGGTGTGATCATCACGGTCGGATCGATCGCACCTATGATGGCGCCGAGTATCCACGCACCCAAGAACCCGAAGATA
Organism: Actinomycetota bacterium; assembly: GCA_013335845.1. GTDB lineage: Bacteria > Actinomycetota > Coriobacteriia > Coriobacteriales > RUG844 > JAAXUU01. The sequence continues at coordinate 9,105 of JAAXUU010000008.1, read as the reverse complement.
ATCCCGAACACACCGCCCGCAACGCACAGCATGATCGCCTCCAGCAGGAACTGCTTGGTGACATCGCGCGCCCGCGCGCCCAGAGATTTTCGCAGCCCGATCTCGCGGATACGCTCTGTCACGTTGGTAAGCATCATGTTCATGATTCCGATACCACCGACGAATAGAGAGATGGAAGCGACGGCCCCCATGATGACCGAGAATGCCGTCATCATCGTCTCAAGCTGAGAGATTATCTCACTCATCGCCATTATATAGATATCCTCATCCGGAGCGGCAATTGAGTAGCGCGCCGCAAGGAAGGTCTTGGTGTCGGCAGAGAGCTTCTCCATGTCCACGCCCTCCTGCGCGAAACCGATGATCTCGCTGATACTCGTAGCCCCGATGATGCGGGTCTGAGCAGTGCTGAAGGGAACGTAGACGCTTGCCCCCATGGACATCATCGCCGAACTTTCGAGGATTCCCACGATGGTATAGTCGTCATCACCGATCTTCATAGTCTGACCGACGACATTGGCTTCATAATTCCCGAAAAGTGATTTCACCATGTTCTGATCGATGATGACGACGCGAGTTCCGTTCGTCTCGTCATCATCGGTGAAGAACTCACCGGCATAGAGTTTCTGTCCGGACGCTTGGAAATATTCGGGTTTCACGCCCGTGATCGCGGATGCCCCTGCACTTTCCGTGTTCGATGAGACGCTCGCGCTACCCGAGATGGACCCGGTGACGAATTCATAACCGGGAACCGAGCTCTCGATCTGATCGAGATCGTCGAAACCGATTTCCTCGGGCGTGCTTACATATATATAGACTTGTCGCGCCTGCGATAGACCGAGCTCGCCGACGAGCATGTTCTGCATACCACCGATAAGGGACGTCATGGTTATAACCGCGGAGATACCGATGACGATACCCAGGATCGTAAGAAACGAACGGCCTTTGTTCGCGGCGAGCGCGTGCCATGTCTCGTAGAGCAAATCACGTAGCCCCATTTATACAAGCTCCTTTGTATCTTCAGAATCATGCAAACGACCGTCGCGAATGGAGACGATGCGATCTGCATGCGCAGCGACTTCGGAGTCATGTGTGATCAGAACAATAGTGTGCCCTTCATTCTTGAGACGATTAAAGGTCGCCAGCACCATCTCCCCTGTCGCCGTATCGAGATTCCCCGTCGGTTCGTCAGCTAATATGAGCGCGGGATTATTGACCAACGCGCGAGCGATCGCCACACGTTGCATCTGCCCACCCGATAATTCATTGCTTTTATGTTGGTAGAATTCCTCACCGAGCGAAACGGATGCAAGCGCAGCACGGGCGCGCTGATCGCGCTCCTTGTGAGGGCAGGAGGTGTATATCAAAGGAAGCATGACATTCCGCATCACGGACGCGCGCGGTAGTAGGTTGAACGCTTGGAACACGAATCCCAGACGCGTGGCACGGACTTCCGCCAGTTCGTCATCTTCGTAGTGCGCGACGTCGACCCCTTCGAGGAAGTATTGCCCTGAGGTAGGGGTGTCGAGGCAGCCCAACAAGTTCATAAGCGTGGATTTCCCGCTACCCGACGGACCCATGATGGCAAGGAACTCCCCTTGCTCTACCTCTAGGGAGACACCTCTCAACGCGTGAGTCAAGCCTGCTTGGGTTTCATATATACGATGGAGGTTGTGCGCCTCAAGAACGAGAGCCATCGTCTCTCCTAACGATCCGTCGAGGTACTTATCGCGTCAAGGTTGTCAAGTAACCCTGAGTCCATCTGGATTACAGCACCTTCTTCGATATCGCCCTCCACCACTGAAGTCGTCGAATTCGAAGTGATGACCTTGATATAGCGGTTTTCGGTTTCGAGAGTCTCGGGATTGATTTGGACTATAAGGTACTTCTCGCCGGATTCATCGGTTTTGACCGCTGAGATTGGGACCATGAGGACGTTTTCGAGTTGCTGCGTGACGATCGTGGCCTTGGCGGTCATTCCGGGTTTGAGTCGTACGTCCGGCTTGTCGATAAGAAGTTCGACCGCATAGGTGACCACGCCACTGCCACCTGAGAGGGATGATGCCGCATTGCCCGCACTTGTGGTAGCGATGCTCGTCACCACCGCATCGAGTTCGAGGTTCGAGACGGCGCTGAATGTGACTTTCGCGCTCTGCCCGACGACGACATCCGTGATATCGATTTCATTGACCTGCATAGTCATCTTCATCTTCGACAGATCCGCGATTTGGCAGGGAACCTTTCCGGACGCCGTAACCGATGTCAACGACACTCCCGACTCTACGCCGAGGGCGATGACACTTCCCGCCATAGGAGATGTGACGGTTCTCTTCTGCGCAAGCAAGACTGCGCTATCATAGTTCTGCCGAGCGCTCTCCAAAGCGAGCTTGGCGCTGCTCACGCCCAGTTTCGCAGATTCGATCTGTTGGGATGCCACGGCTTCATCGAATACCGAAGTAATTACCGTCGGAGCGTATCGGCTCGGGTCTTCACCTGCCGCTACCGCCTTTGCGTAGTTACGGGCACGTTCGGCTTCGGCTGCATCCGCCGCTTCCTGATTTTGGAGGCCGGCGTCATACGCGGTGTAAGCCGCATCGAGGTTGAGCTCCGCCTGCTTGACGCCATTGTCCGCTTCCTTGACACCCTGGGATGCCTGAGTCACCGCTTTATCGAGCTCGGAGTTGGTTATGGTGAAGAGTACGGTTCCGGCAGATACCGTACTACCTTCCGAAACGTTGATGGCGTCGATAATGCCATCTACCTCCGGAGTGACCACTAGCGAGGAGTACGGTTCAAGTGCGCCTGATCCGGAGATATCGTTCGAGAATGTCCCTCGTTGCACCGTATCGGTCACAACCGCTATCTCGCCCATCGCTTGATTGACCTTCGAAGTGAAGTACCAGATGCTTCCGGCGCATAACAACAGGACTACTACGATGATAGCGATGATGATTTTGATTCGCTTCTGTTTCTTCTTTTTATTCCGCTTCGTCTCGAGCGTTTTGAATGCCTGCATGTCCGAAAGCGCCTGCGCATCGATCATGTCTGAATTTCCACCGATCGTGCCTTCGGCCCTATCCCCAACGGGAAAGATGTTGCCTACTCCATCGTCGATGCCGTGCTGTTCATTATCCCGAGAAGGTTGTCTATCTTGTATTTTCACGAAGCGCTCCCTGACTAGACCTGATATCACAAGGAAGTACTATAGGTCTCAACCCGCAGAAAAACTCTTAGTTCATACGGTTGTTTACTTATGGTTTCCTTTTCGCGACCAAGATTCGGGAATGTCAGTAGATATTTATGTACATCATCCTGCTGGCATCGCCGGAATCACCCGTTGCCGCCGTGATGCTGTAATCGAAGGAAAGGGTGACCTCCCATACAGTAGGTGCTGAGGTCAGGTTCGTTGCCCCGGTATAGGTATATTGCTCTTTCGATATCTTCTGTGCGCCGGTCGTATCGGTTGCGACTGTTTGGTATTGCGCCGGTTCCGGCAGGACCAATGCCAGGTCATTGACAACCACACCCGCGCCCTTCAAAGCACTCCCGATGAAATCCATATCAGACAAGACGGTTTCGAACGAAGTCGAAGTATTGCCCAAAGCATCGAGCGAAACACGATAGTACGCCTTGACGACCTTACCTGCAGCGTCGAGACTCAGATAGAGCTCAGCAGGATTTTTCGTAGATGTGGTAACTTTTGCAACGTTCGATCCATCCCCGGTGGAATCCGCGGCGATGGTTATATCAGCCAGCTGGGTGATCGTAGGATTACTCGCATCCGGTGTGACCGCCGACACAGACATGAGCGTGGCTACACTCCCGAGGGAAGCAAGGACTTCGTCGGTGGTCTTCCCGATGAAAGAAGTCAAAGCGGGTACTTTCGTCGTTACCGTCGCCGCATCCTCGACCGCATCGTCTACGGCAGTGATGGGCGCATTCGTGACCTCGGTCTTAGGGGTGCTGCTCTGTTTGATGTAATACAAGGCGCCTGCGATAAGTAGTATCGCCAAGGCGAAGCAGAAGACGATGACGACTATCAGTTTGCGACGTGACTTATTCGATTTTTCGATGCGTTCTTCATCCTGGACTTCGTGTGATACCACCGAGCACCCACCTTTTCTTCTGCAGTTAGACCCCGAACCAATAGCGCACTACATTGAATACCGCGATAACGATCATCAATATCACGAAGAACAATACCACCTTTTGCGCCACCGGCATCGGAGGTAGGTCATCAACCCCGAAGTCGACTTCTTCCTCGAAATCCCCGTGCTGCACTGCTTCGTCTACCGTATCGTCTATGGTTTCGCGATAACCCTTTTCCTCTGACCGTGGGTATCGACCGGGGACAGCTCCGACGTCGATAATCTCTTCTTCTTCGAAATCCTCGGAGTCCGGAACCACACCGGGCGTAGTCGTACCGATACTGATATGTGAAAACCGTTGTGGTGGCGCCTTCACACCCGGCACTTCATCTTGACCCAACTCATCATCGTCATGTATCGAAGTCATTCTATATCCCGTCTAATCGTCTCGATTGGCGTTGATACCTATTCTACCCCGAGAAACGCACACACAAAACCGAAAGCAACATTTGTACATAAAGAACAAAACCCGGTTCGTATTTGCATCGAAACTATGCCGTAAATACAATAGGACACCCCGACTGAGGGTGTCCTATGAATGAGCATGTATCGCTCATCTATTTTGATGTACGACCGACGATCTCTTGAGTGGATTTGACGACAGTATGTGCAATTGGTCGCCATTCGACCTTTTTGAATAAAGCCGTGATCGCTATCGGAATATAAGTGAACATGAAAATCGGGAATGTGAACATATACTTGATCTTCATCGAGGTAGCGGCGTGGATCTGATCCCACTCTGTTATCGTCGTGAGCACAGCAAACCCGAGCAACATCATATAGAAGTTGAAGAAGCTGAAGAAGAGCGCCTCACCTGTCGCCCTGGATATAACCGAGGTAAGAGACAGATCGAGGAAGCCGATGAACATACAGGTAGCATTCACGACCACAGAGAGCAGGGTGAGCAACATAGCCGGCGCAAGTGTCATGAGCATATCGTAGCAAGCAAAACTGGCCTTCGAGAATATATTCTTCACCAAATCCTTACCGTAGTGCATGAACACCTGGTAGAAGCCACGCGACCAACGAAGACGCTGGTGCCATGATGCCGAGAATGTGATAGGTTGCTCGTCATACAGGATCGCCCTCGGTGCATAGGCGATTCTCTCGCCGTGGATGATCGAGTCGACGCTGAACTCGATATCCTCCGTGAGAAGATGATGGGTCCACCCGCCATCACGCTTGAGGATATCAGCTGAAATCAAAAACCCGGTGCCCGAAATCGCGCAGGATGTCCCCAATACTTCGCGCGCCTGTGAGAGATATTTGCCTTCGCGCATAAACCAGAGCGCATAGCCGGCAGAAATCCAACTGGAGTCGAAATTCTTTGAGTTACGATAGCTTGTGACGATACGGGCTCCGCTATCGAATACGGCGTTCATTTCGGCGATAAAGTGCTGGTCGACTACGTTGTCGGCATCGAAGACGAAGAATCCTTCATAGGCAGAATCCTCATACTCGTTGAAAATACGCTTGAGTGCATAGTCGAGAGCATAGCTTTTCCCGACCTCCACTTTGTTGAAACGCTCGAAGACGATAGCCCCTGCTTCAGCGGCCACAGCTGCGGTATTGTCGGTACAATTATCGGCGACAACGAAAATATCGTAGAACTCGGATGAGTACGATTGTTCCTTCAGGCTTCTCACTAGATTCCCGATAACCGCCGATTCGTTACGGCCCGAGATGAGAACTGCGTAACGATGATTCTTGCGTGCGATATATCGCTTCGGTTTGCGGGTGAAAACTGCAAATACATAGAAGAGCTGATACGCATAACAAAGCGTGAAAAGCGCAAATATGCATAGATTGAATACTGTGATAAACGTAGACACGAAACAAAGCCACCTTACTCGTTCGAACCGGAATTCTAGGTATATAAGAAAAGAACCAGACAACCACACTCGTCGATCCGGTTCGAAATCCTTCGGGAAATGATACGCTCTTTGAAAGAGGTAGAATCGATATTCCACATAAACGTTATGATTTGACCGTTTACCCTCATATTCGCCATGAAAAACCTAGGCATACCTGCGTTCTTTTCTGATAAAGCAGGGTACCGGAAATTCCCTTTCGGAGTGTTCCGATACCCTATTGCCCGATTCGAGATTCTATCGGCAATGCACACCCTTTGATACTAGGATAAGAAATCCTCGAGAATACGCTCCTCAGCTTCTTCCTCGTTCAAACCAAGCGTCATGAGCTTCACGATTTGGTCTCCGGCGATTTTTCCGATAGCGGCCTCATGGATAAGCATGGCATTCTCGCTTTGCGCCTCGATGCCCGGGATAGCGGTAACCCTCGCATTGCCCATGATGATGGCGTCACACTGGACATGTCCACGGCACGTCGTTTTGCCTACGACCAGCGGGTTGAATGTCTGACTCGAACTGTCTTTGGCAACGCTACGCGAAATGACCTGAACAGAGGAATTCTCACCTTCGAGTTCGATTTTCATATTCGAGACCGCCGTCTGATTGTCATGGGTCAGCAGTTTCTCGGTAAGGATGAGTTTTGCCCCCTTGCCCAATTTCGCATTCGTATCGCGGACCGTACTCGTCACGCCACGGAGTTGGACCATTTCCATCTCGCAGACCGCGCCTTCTTCACACTCGACATTCGTCACGGGATTGAGAACGCGCTCTCCGGTGCCTTCGCCTTCGCCATAATGCTTTTCCACATAGCGGATGTGTGAATTCTTGCCGAGGAAAAACGAGTGGATACCATCATGTTCGCTTTTCTCACTGCTGGCGTTATGAATACCGCATCCGGCGACGATCAGCACATCCGCATCTTCTCCGATATAGAACGAGTTGTACACGACATCCGTCAGACCGGCTTTCGTCAGAATGACAGGTATATGAACCGTTTCGTTTTTCGTGCCCGGCGCGACGATGATGTCGATGCCGGGATGATCGGTTTTCGTCACGATCTCGATATTGGCACTGGAATGACGCTCTAAAAGCTCGCCATCCTTACGGATATTGTATGCACCTGATGGCATTCCATGTAAATCTGCGATTTGCTCGAGAAGAGCGCTATCGATAGCTTCCATTGCTCCTCCTTAACAAACCGGATATTCGCGGGGAATCATCACACAATTGGGATTCGTAGTAGAGCTCGGACCAAAACCAAGCACGGGAAGGATCTCTTCCTTCGATCCCGATTGTGCCACACGCCCGTCTTTTATCAATATGATCTCGTCGGCGAGATCGATGATGCGCTCCTGGTGGGAGATGATCACGATACTGCGTCCGTCTTTGGCTTTGTGTATATCACGGAACGTTTCGGTCAGGCGATCGAAACTCCAAAGGTCGATACCCGCCTCCGGCTCATCGTAGATCGCAAGCTTCGGGTCTCTTGCGAGAATCGAAGCGATCTCGATACGTTTGAGTTCTCCACCGGAAAGGCTCTTATCGACTTCGCGGTTGAGATATTCACTCGAGCATAGCCCAACTTTGGAGAGGTAATCGTTGCATTCGCATGCCGCCATGCGCTTTCCGGAAGCGATTGCCAAAAGCTTTCGCACCGTCATCCCCTTGAAGCGGGCAGGCTGCTGGAACCCATATCCGATGCCGAGCTTCGCGCGCTCGTAAATCGGCATATCCGTGATATCCTGGCCGTCGAATAGGATCTGCCCTGACGTCGGTTGCTCGATACCCATGATGAGTTTTGCGAGGGTGGACTTCCCGCCACCGTTCGGACCGGTTATAACCGTGAACTTATCGGCTTCGACAACGAGCGATATATCGTTGATGATTTCCAACGTTTCCCCTGAGCGATCACCCGCTCGTTTAACGGAAAACGATACATTCTTCAGTTCAAGCACGCTGTTCTCCCTTGCTTACCGGCGCTCTTCCAACAAGTGCCAAGACTAGCACTTGTCGCTCTAAAATACCACCTAAACACCCTCGTTGTCGAACGCGGGAATGAAACTCTCGGTGGCAGTACCACCTTCCTGCATGAAGCTGTTACCCACCCCCAAGTCGAGCGCATAATCGATCAAGGCGCTGTATTCCGCCTCCGAAACGGTCGAGGTCAGCTCGGGGAATCGTGCGCTATCGGCACAAGGTGTGTACTGGTTCATAAGACTCAAGCATATATCGTCGCCGTATCTCCCCCAAACATGCCGAACGACCGCCTTCGAATCCTCGAGTTGACCGGGCAACATGAGGTGACGGACGATGACACCTTTTTTAAGAAGGTCGGGGCTCGTACCGACACCCTTTTCAAGAGAGTAGGATCCGACCTGCTCGACCATCTCTTCGAGCGCGAGCGCAGCTTTCTCGAAATAATCCGGTGCCCCTGAATACCGAGAGGAGAGCTCGACCGAAGTATATTTGAGATCGGAGAGGTAGATGTCGATATAACCTTCTAAGGATACGATGGTTTCGACTGTTTCGTATCCCCCGGTGTTGTAGACGAAAGGTAGTGCGAACCCATCCGCACGAGCGGCATCTATCGCTGCTATTATCTGCGGGACATAGTGGGTCGGTGACACCAGATTGATATTGACCGCTCCCTTTGCTTCCAGCTCGAAGAATATCTCTGCCAGGCGTTCTCGTGAGATGACCTTACCGACATTGCCAGAGGATATCTTGTTGTTTTGGCAGTAGACACAATGCAGCGGACAGTTTGAGAAGAACACCGTGCCGCTTCCGGCTTCGCCGGATATCGGAGGCTCCTCCCAGAAGTGCAGTGCGGCACGGGCTACCTGCAGGGTGTCGTTTGCACCGCAGACGCCACGACTACCGAGTGCCCTGTTCGCACCGCAAGAGCGGGGACAGAGCATACAGTGTGTTGGCAATTCTGCGCGCGGGTATGGTTTCTTATCCACGCTTCATCACGAGAGCTTTTTTTCAATGATCTCGTTGATGAGCTTGGGATTACCTTGCCCCGCGAGGGCTTTCATGACCTGCCCGACGAAGAAGCCGATCAAACCCGTCTTACCGTTTCTGTACGC